>NZ_DBHKZA010000074.1:0-13735 GCF_057314935.1 Achromobacter sp. | reverse complement strand
CGCAGGAAACCCCAGACCTTGGACAGCGCCTGGCCCATGCGGCCGGGCGGCGTGGTTTCCAGCAGCGCGTCGATCTTCACGCCGGCGTTCAGGTATTGCCACGCCACCAGATACAGCAGCGGGCCGCTGCCGGCCAGCACGGTGCGGTCGGCCGGCACCACGCCCGCGGACTTCAGCAAGATTTGCGCCGCGCCCGCGGTAATCACGCCGGGCAAGGTCCAGCCCGGGATGGGGAAGGGACGCTCCTGGGCGCCCGTGGCCAGCAGCAGCCGGCGCGCGTGCACGATGCGCGCCTCGCCCGCCACCGAATACGCCACCTCGAAGCCTTTCTCCGGATGCGGGGCCGTATGTTCCGCCACGGCCCAGACGGTGGCGCCCGGCACATAGCGCGCGCCGGACTGCTGGAACGGCGCGACCAGCGACGCGCCATGCCAATAGTCTTCGCCCAGGATGCCGCGGTCGGTCACGGGCGTGGTGGTGATGGCCCGATAGATCTGTCCGCCCGGCGCCGGCTGTTCATCCAGCAGCACCGTGTCCACCCCCAGGCCGGCGGCCAGCGTCGCCGCCGCCAATCCGGCCGGGCCCGCGCCCACCACCAGCAAATCGCATTGCGTCGTATCGATCATGCCTGCACCTTGCGCGCGCCCAGCTGGCGCTCGATCTTCATGCCTTCGCGCACGGCCGTCATGCAGCCCTGCTGGTTCGCCTGCCCGTCGATGGTGACCAGGCAGTCGTAGCACACGCCCATCATGCAATACGGCCCGCGCGGCACCTCGTTCACGGCCGTATCGCGACAGGCCGACACGCCGCCGGCGAACAGCGCCGCCGCCACGCTGTCACCCTGCCGGCATTGCAGTTCGGCCCCGTTGACCGTCACGCGCACCGGCGCGCCTTGCGTCTGGCGCTGCGCCTCGTCAAGCCTCTTGAACATGGAACCTCCGGGTCGAGAAGGGCGCCATGTCGTCGGCAAGCTTGCCGGCCACGATCATGGGCGCCAGATTGAGGGCGTGCGCGGCGGCCAGCGTCACGCCGCTGTGACAGGTGGCGACGAAGGCGCCGGGGCACGTTTCGGATTGCTGATAGATCGGGAACCCGTCCTTGGACATCACGCGCAGCGCCGCCCAACTGCGCACGACGCGGACGTCCCGCAAGGCGGGCAGGGTACGCACGGCGCGATCGGCCAGCGTGCCCAGGATGGGCAAGCCCACCAGGTTGTCCACATACCCCGCTTCCTCTTGCGAATCACCGATCAGCCACGTGCCTTCATCGGTTTGGCGTAGGGTGGACAGCGGCGTCTCCAGCAGGCGGCGCGTGCGTTCCAGTACCACGATCTGGCCGCGCTGCGGGCGCACCGGCACATCCAGGCCCACCTGCGCGCCCAGGTCCTTGTTCGACAGGCCCGAGGCCAGCACGACCTTGCGCGCACGCACGGTGCCGGCAGGCGTGTCGATATCGAACACGCCGTCGCGCTGCTTGATGCTGCGCGCCGGACGGCGCGGCAGGTAATCCACAACCCGCTGTGCAAAACTCATGTGCAGCGCGCGCAGCAGCTTCAGCGGATTGGCGATGCCGTCCACCGGCGTCCACGTCGCGCCCCGCACCTCGGGGCCGATGCCGGGCACCAGGTCCGCGACTTCCGCGCGGTCCAGCAGCTTCCAGTCGTATTGCGCCATGCCGGGCTGCGCCAGCAGGGTCTGCATGAACGTGGCGCGGGCCTCCATCTCTTCATCGCTCAAGAGCGCATGCAGGCCGCCGCGCTGCTCCAGATGCACGTCCACGCCGGTTTCCTCCAGCAGCTGCGCGGCAAGCCGTGGCCAGCCCGCGGCCGACGTCATCGTCCACACGCCGTAGCGCGGCAGGCCCATGCCCTTGCTCTGCACCCACACCAGCCCGAAGTTGCCGCGCGACGCGCGATACGCCACATCGCCTTCGTCCAGCACCGCCACATGCTCCAGCTCGCGCCGCAAGCCGTAGGCAATCGCGGAGCCCACCAGCCCGCCGCCGATCACCGCGGCGTCGTAGATGCCGCGATGCACGGGCGCACGGGGCGCCAGTTCTTTCTCGTCCGTCATTAGCGTCCCTTTCCTACAAACAGCTTTTCCAGGCCGACCACGCGGTCCAGGATGAATATGGCGATGATCGTGACATAGATCAGCACGGCCGACACGGCAGTCACCAGCGGATCGATGGTGTCTTCAATATGCAGGAAGATGCGTACCGGCAGCGTGGTCGTGGAGGGCGACGCGATGAAGATCGACATCGTCAGCTCATCGAAACTGGTGATGAAGGCAATGACCCAGCCGCTGACCACCCCGGGCAGCAGCAAGGGCAGCACCACGCGGCGAAAGGCCGTCCAGTTCGAGGCGCCCAGCGACTGCGCCGCACGCTCCAGCGCCGGGTCGATGCCGGTGGCCGACGCCAGCACCAGGCGCAGCGCATATGGCATGACCAGGATGACGTGCGCGATCACGAGACCCACGTAGGTGCCGGCCAGGTCCACCGTCGTGAAGAACTTCAAAAAGGCCAGGCCCAGCACCACGTGCGGGATCATCAACGGCGACAGGAAGAACGCCACCAGCGCTTCGCGGCCGCGGAACCGGTTGCGGGCCAGCGCCAGCGCGCTGGGCACCGCCAATGCGATCGCCAGCGTGGCCGACAAGGTGCCCAGCCCCAAGCTGAACCAGAACGCCTCGACAAAGCGCGGGTTGTCCAGGATGGCGCGGAACCAGCGCAGCGACAGCCCGCCCGTCGGCAGCGAAATGAAGCCTTCGGAGGTGAACGCCACCGCGCACACCATGACGATGGGTGCCAGGATGAACAGGATGAACACCGCATGGAAGATCAGGCCGATGGGACCGTTTCGGAATGTCATCTCAGGCTCCCGACTGGTTGAAGACGGCGCCGTACTTGCGCTCGATGATCCGGTTGGCCGATAGCAGCACGACCACCGTCGCCAGCAGCAACACCACCGCCAGCGCCGCGCCCAACGGCCAGTTCAGCGTATTCAGGAATTCATCGTAGGCAGCCGTGGCCACATTCTTCAACCGGCGCCCGCCGATGATGGCCGGCGTGGCGAAGGAGCTGGCCGCCATCGCGAACACCATGATCGCGCCCGACAGGATGCCCGGCATGACCTGCGGCACGATGACGCGGCGGATCACGGTGAACTGGGTCGCGCCCAAGGACAACGCGGCCGCTTCCGTTGCCGGATTGATCCGCTGCAACGACGCCCACACCGAGATCACCATGAACGGCACCAGCACGTGCGTCAGCGCAATCGCCACGCCCAGGTTGCTGTACATCAGGTCCACGGGCGTCGAGATCAGCCCGATGCTCATCAGCGCCTTGTTGATCAGGCCGGTGGAGCCGAACAGCAACGCCCAACCCAAGGTGCGCACCACCACCGAAATCAGCAGCGGCCCCAGCACCACCATCAGGAACAGCCCCTTCCACGGGTTGGCCATGCGCGACAGCACGTAGGCCTCGGCCGTGCCCAGCACCAGGCAGGCCAGCGTCACGGCGGCCGCCACGCCGAAGGTGCGCGCGTAGATCTCGTAGTAGTAGCCGTCGGTCAGGATCTCGATGTAGTTCTTCCACGTGAACGTGGCCTGCATGCCGCCGTAGAACTGGAAGTCGAAGAAGCTGATCAGGAACACCAGCGCCATCGGCACCACCAGGAAGGTGGCGTACACCGCCAGCGCCGGCGCACTCAGCACCCAAGGGTTGGCGCGCGCGCTCATGACGGGCGGCCTTGCGGCGCGGACGCCACCGTGCACATGTCCTGCGCGCGCCAGCGCAGGTGCACGGTTTCGCCTTCGGCGGGGACGGGCACGCCGTCGTTCTGGCGGATCACCATCACTTCGCCCACCGACGTCTCCACCTGGCACAGCCAGTGGTTGCCCTGGAACACGCGCGTCTTCATACGCCCGGGCAGCGCACAGGCGGCGGGTTCGGAAAACAGGATCTTCTCGGGGCGCACGATCACGGCGCCTTGCGGCACGGGCGCGCCGTGCATCGGAATATGCGCATCACCCACCCGGGCGCGCGTTTCGCCGTCGTATTGCTCGGGCAGCGGCGTGAACACGTTGGCCTTGCCCAGGAAACCGCCCACGAAATGGCTGGCGGGGCCTTCATACGCCTGGAAGGGCTCGGCCACCTGTTCCACGCGGCCCTGGTTCATCACCACGATGCGGTCCGACAGCGCCAGCGCTTCGGACTGGTCGTGCGTCACCAGGATGGTGGTGGTGCCGATCGTGCGCTGGATGCTGCGCAGTTCCAGCTGCATTTCCTCGCGCAGCTTGGCGTCCAGGTTCGACAGCGGTTCGTCCAGCAACAACACGCTGGGCCGGATGACCAGCGCACGCGCCAGCGCCACGCGCTGCTGCTGTCCGCCGGACATCCGCGCCGGATGGCGGTCCGCCAGATGCGCCAGGCCCACCAGCTTTAACGCATCAGCCACGCGCGACTCGCGTTCGTCTTTCTTGACCCGCTGCATCTCCAGGCCGAAGGACACGTTCTCGGCGGCAGTCATGTGGGGGAACAGCGCGTAGTTCTGGAACACCAGGCCCAGGCCGCGCTTGTTGGCGGGCACGCGGCTGACGTCGCGGCCGTCCAGCACAATGCTGCCGCCAGTGGGTTCGACAAAGCCCGCGATCATCTGCAGGGTAGTCGTCTTGCCGCAGCCCGACGGCCCCAGCAGCGAAATGAACTCGCCCCGGTTGACGGACAGGCTCAACGCTTCGACGGCGGTCGTATCGCCATAGCGCTTGCAGAGGCGGTCCAACACTAGATAGGTCATGAAAGCTCCCGTGGGCGGCGCGCGGCGCCGCCCCGTTTTCAATGCCGGCTGCGCGTCAGCGCTCGATTTCCCGCGTCCAGCGCTTGTTCCAGTCGTCGCGGTTCTGGTTGACCGTGTCCCAATCGATCACGATCAGGTCAGCGGCGCGCTTGCCGATGGGCAGCGGCACGCGGGGGTCGTCTTCCACCTTGGCCTTCTTGTTGACCGGGCCGTAGCCGTAAGCAGACGCCAGCTTTTCCTGCACCTCGGGCGTGACCAGGTACTGCACGAAAGCCTGGGCCAGGGGGTTGGTGGCCGACTTGGCTACCGGGCAGACGGACGACAGCAGGGCGTAGGCGCCTTCCTGCGGATAGACGAAGCCCACCGGGAAGCCGGTGTCGGCAAACGACTTGGCGCGGCCGCTGCCCCAGACCGAAATCACGGCCTGGCCGCTGGAGAACAGTTCGGTCATCTTGCCCGGCGAGGGCTCATAGACCAGCACGTTGGGGCCGACCTCGTTCTTGAACGTGGTGAAGCCGGCGTCGATCTTCTTCTCGCTGCCGCCGCCTTCGCGGGCGTATTCCACCAGCGCGTGCAGGCCGTAAGTGTTGTTCAGCGGTGGAACGACCAGCTGCTTCTTGTACTTGGGATCTTTCAAGTCCTTCCACGACGTGGGCGGCGCCCATTTCTTTTCGTCGAAGACCTTCTTGTTGTACATGATGCCGGTCGCCACGATGCCAATGGCGACGGCCTTGTCGTCCTTGTAGCGGGCGGTGCCGTAGATGTCGTCGGCGGGCAGGCCCTTGATGGGCTCGCAGAACCCCAGCGCGATGGCCTGGTACATAGGGCCGTCATCGATGATGGCCACGTCGATCTGCTGATTGCTTTTTTGCGCCTGCAACCGCGCCACCGTGTTGGTGGAGTTGCCGGCCACGTAGTCCAGATCGACGCCATGCTGCTTGGCGAACGGCGGGAAGATGTCCTTGCGCATGATGTCTTCGAACGAGCCGCCGTAACCGGCCACCACCAGTTTCTGCTGCGCCGCCGCGTTGGCGCTGAGCCCTGCGGCCACCGTTGCCGCCGCGATCACTGCAAGTACCTTGCCCATGAGAACCCCCGATTGTTGGTACACTTTGTCCGTACATGAATGTCCGGACAAATAATGGATCCGACGAGACACCGTTGTCAATGGGTTATTGTCCGTACAAACCCCATATAACAATGCAAGGAGCCCTCCCCATGACCCGATCCTCCGAGCGCGCGGCCGGCCCTGGCGGAGCACGGCAAGCACGCGGCAAACCGGAATCGCAGGCGCCCGACGGCGACGCGGGCGGCCCTCGCTACAAGAGCATCTTTCAGACGCTTTCCCAGGACATCAGCACGGGCCGCTACCCGGTCATGACACTGCTGCCCACCGAACACGAGCTCTGCGACCAGTTCAACGCCAGCCGCCACACCATCCGCGAAGCCATCCGCATGCTGACGGTGGCCGGCATGGTCTCGCGCCGGCCCGGCGTGGGCACCCGCGTCGAAACCGCCCGCGCCAGCACCCGGTTCACGCAGCGCATCTCGCAATTCCCCGACCTGCTGCAGTACGCGCGCAATGCGGCCCTGCTGGTGCAGGACGTGCGCACCATCAAGCTGCCCAAGCGGCTGTCGGAAGCGCTGGGTTGCGCGGCCGATAAGTCCTGGCTGCACATCAACTCCATCAAGACGCTGGACGACCAGGACACCGCCGCGGCCAGCACGCTGATCTACGCCGATCCCGAACATTCGGATGTGCGCGTCGACGTGAAATCGCGCATTTCGCTGCTGCGCCTGATCGAAGACCACTTCGGCGACCGCATCACCGAAGTCAACCAGGAGTTCTCGGCCACGCCCATCAACGCCACGATCGCCAAACAGTTGAAGGTCGAACCCAAGACGGCGGGCTTTGTCATCACCCGCCGCTACTACGGCGACGGTGGCCTGCTGCTGCTGGCCACCATCACCACCTTTCCGCACGACAAGATGAAGTACTCGATGACGCTCAACGTGGGGTAGCGGGCGCGGCACCGTAGGCGGCAAGCGCGGCCTCCGCGCTGACCTTGCCGTCGGCCAGGTCCCGCTCGATGCGCGTCCGGATCCGTTCGGCCGGCGCGCCATAGCCGCCGCCGCCCGGCGTTTCGATGCGCACGCTGTCGCCCGGGGCCAAGGCGATGTTGGCCGTCTTGGAAAACAGCTCTTCCGCCTGCGGCGTGCCGAAATTGCGGATGAGCCGCGCGCGGCGTCCGTCGCCGCCGCCGTCCACGCCTGCCGCGACGCCCACCGTATGGCTGTCCGAGCGCGCGGAGAACACGATGCCCGGCCCTACCGCGCGGATCTGCTTCGCGATTGCCAGACCGCCGCGTGTACGGCCCACGCCGCCCGAATCCGGAATCATCGCGTACTCGTCCATCAGCAGCGGATACTCGTTTTCCAGCGCTTCGACGGGAAGGTTGGACGTATTGGTCATGTGCACGTGCACCGCGTCCATGCCGTCGGCATCAAACCGCGCGCCCGCGCCGCCGCCCAGCGTTTCCAGGTACACGAAATGCCCGGCGCGTTCGCGCCACCGCCCCGAAAACACGATGGCGGGGCAGCAATCGTTGCTGGACGCCATGGTCTTTTCCGGCGGCAACAGGCCGCGGAACGCGCCGAAGATCGCGCCCGCCACCTTCTGCGCCGTGATGGACCGCGCACCGACCGCGGCCGGGTGTTCCGGGTTGGTGATGGTGCCTACCGGGGCCGAAACGGTGATCGGGTCGAAGAGCCCCGCGTTGGGCGCCAGGTCCGGATCCAGCATGGCTTTCACGGCGTAATACACGCAGGCGCGCAGGGCGTTGAACGGCAGGTTCATCGCGCCGCGCGCCTGTTTGCCCGAGCCCTCGAAATCGAAATGCAGGTTGTCGCGGCGCACGGTCAGCGTCACTTGTATCGGCACCGGATCGCCGCCCATGCCGTCGTCGTCCAGATCGCTGCGGAACGTATAGCTGCCTTGCTGCAGCTCCGCGATGCGGTTGAGCAGGCGGCGGCGCGTGTAGGCGATCACGTCGTCCACCGAGCGCAGCACGGCATCCAGCCCCATCTGCCGGATCAGGCCTTGCACCGCCGCCGCCCCGCGGCGATTCGTTGCCATCTGCACGCGCAGGTCCAGCACGCGCTCTTCCGGGTCACGGGTGTTGGCGCAGATCAGGCGCAGCATGTCCTCGTCCGTCTCGCCGTGTTTCGCGATGCGGCAGGCGGGGATGCGGATGCCTTCCTCGAAAATGGATTTCAAACCGCCCGCGATGGATCCCGGGACGGCCCCGCCCACATCGGAATGGTGCGCGATATTGGCCGCGAAGAAGCGCAGCTCGCCTTCCCAGAACACGGGCGTGACGATGTTGATGTCGGGCAAGTGGCTGCCGTCCGCCAGGTAGGGGTCGTTGCAGATGAAGACGTCGCCGTCGCGGATGTCGGCGGTCTCGAACGTGCGCAGGATCGCGCCCATCGCGCCGTCCAGCGAACCCAGGTGCAGCGGGATCTGGGTGCCTTGCGCCACCAGCCGGCCCGCCGCATCGAACAAGGCCACCGAGCAGTCCTTGCGTTCTTTGATGTTGGTCGAGAACGACGCGCGCACCAGCGTGTTGTTCATGTCCTCGGTGATGGACAGCAGGCGGTTGCAGAACACCTCCATGCCGATGGGATCGGCCAGCGCGATGCTGGAGCCGGAATGGTCGGGCGTAGTCATGCGTAGCCTCCTTGCAAACGGATGATCAGGTTGCCGTAGTCGTCCACGCTTGCGTGCTGGCCGACGCCGACAACGGTCGTGGAGCTCATTTCCTCAAGCAGGGCAGGTCCGGTGAAGCGCGCGCCGGTGGGCACGCGATCGCGGTCGTACACCGGCGTATCCTGCCAGCCGTGCACCGGGCCGAAGTAGGCCTTGCGCTGGCCCAGCCGGGCGTCTTCCAGCTCGCCGCCGATATGGCGCGGCGCGAGCGGCGCCTTCACCACCTGGCCCACGGCCTGCATGCGGCAGTTGATGATCTGCACCTTGCGGTCGTCCACCGTGTAGCCGTATTCGCGTTCGTGCGCTTCGGCGAAGCGGCGGGCGAATTCGGCGTGGCCGCCGGCGCCGGTGTCGTCCAGGCTGACCTGCACTTCAAAGTTCTGGCCTTCGTAGCGCGCGTCGATGGCGCTATGGCAGACGCGCAGCGCAGGGTCCACGCGTTCCTCGGCCAGCCAGCTTTCCGCCTGCGCGCGCAGGCCCTCGAAGATGGCGGCGATCACGGGCCACGTGTCCTCGCCGGCCAGCGAGATCTCGCTGCGCACGAAGTCGAACGAAATGTCGCTGAGCAGGATGCCGCGCGCGCACATGGTGCCCGGCTCCTGCGGCACGATCACTACCGGGATGCCGCATTCCTCGGCCACTTCCACCGCGTGCAGGGGGCCTGCGCCGCCATAGGCATACAGCGCGAAGTTCGACAGGTCGTAGCCGCGCTCGGTGGACACCGCACGAATCGCGCGGCTCATATTTGCCGCCGCGATGCGCAGGATTCCTTCGGCCGCGGATTCCAGATCCAGGCCCAGCGGCTTGGCCACGCGCTGCTCGATCACCTGCCGCGCCGCCTCCGCGTGCACCGGCATGCGGCCGTTCAGCAGCGCCACGGGGTTCAGCCGCTGCAAAGCGATTTCGGCGTCGGTGATCGTCGGCTCCTGCCCGCCGCGGCCATAGCCCACCGGCCCGGGAACCGCGCCCGCGCTGTGCGGGCCCACTTTCAGCGCGCCGGCATCGTCCAGCCACGCAATGCTGCCGCCGCCCGCGCCGATCACATGGATGTCCACCATCGGCGTCTTCACCGGATAGCCCGCCACGTGGCGATGCGAGGTGAACAGCGGACGGCCGTCGCATACCAACGATACGTCGGTGCTGGTACCGCCCACGTCGAACGTGACCAGGTTCAGGCTGCCGATGGCGCGCCCCA
The DNA here is from genome assembly GCF_057314935.1 of Achromobacter sp. Taxonomy (NCBI): domain Bacteria; kingdom Pseudomonadati; phylum Pseudomonadota; class Betaproteobacteria; order Burkholderiales; family Alcaligenaceae; genus Achromobacter; species Achromobacter sp. The sequence continues at coordinate 3,973 of NZ_DBHKZA010000074.1, read as the reverse complement.
CGGCGGCCGCGCCCACCACGCCCGCCGCAGGCCCCGACAGGCAGGTCCGAACCGGATACTGGCGCACAGTGGCGATCGACATCAGGCCGCCGTTGGAGTGAATGGTGTGCGGCTCGTGGCCGATGTCCAAGTCGCGCACGCGCTGCAGGAACCGTTCCAGATATCGCGCCATCTTCGGCCCCACTGCGGCGTTGAGCACCGTGGTCGACAGGCGCTCGTATTCGCGGAATTCCGGCAGCACGTCGGATGACTGGCTGATGTAGACGCCGGGCATGGCGTCGGCCACGATCTGCGCGGCGCGGCGCTCGTGTTCAGGATTACGGTATGCATGCAGGAAGCAGATCGTCACGGCCTCGATGCCGGCCGCGGCGAACTGGCGCGCCGCCGCCAGCACCTGCGCGTCGTCCAGCGGCGTCAGCACTTCGCCCGCCGCGTTCACGCGCTCGTCGACTTCGATGCGGAACTCGCGCGGCACGGCCACGGGCGGCTTGCCCACGCTGTAGTCGTACAGGTGCGGCCGAGTCTGGCGGCCGATCTCCAGCACGTCTCGAAAGCCGCGCGTGGTGATCAGCCCGACGCGCGCGCCCTTGCGTTCGATGATGAGATTGGTGGCGACCGTCGTGCCATGTCCCACGTGGGACACCTGGGACGGCGGCACGCCGTGTTCGGCAAGCATCTGCCCGATGCCCGTGGCGATGGCTTCCGACGGATCGTGCGGCGTGGACGGCACCTTGTGAAAGTGCACCACGCCAGCATCCTCGTCGATCATCGTGAAATCGGTAAACGTGCCTCCGACGTCTATCCCTATGCGATACATATCGTTCATTCCAAAAAGAGTCTTGCCATGCCGCCCGGACAAACCACGCGGCAACAGAAGTCCCGACCGCCGCGCGTGCCGGCGGGTCTCATGCCCCGGCGCGTGTCTTCTACCGGCGGCGCAAACGGGTCGGGGAAGGTCAGTCCAGGCGGATGTCGGCTTTCTTCACCACCTGGCACCACTTGCTGATCTCGTCCTTGATCATCGTGCCGAACGCCGGCCCCGCCACGTCCGAGACCTGGGCGCCTTGCTGCTCCAGGTAGGCCTTCATGGCGGGCGCATGCAAGGTCTGCACCAGGCCGTCGGTCAGCTTCGCGCGCAGCGGCTCAGGCAGGCCGGCCGGCGCCAGCATGCCGAACCACACCATGGCCTCGTACCCCGGATAGCCGGATTCCGCCACGGTCGGCACATCGGGCAGCATCGGCGAACGCTGCGGCGAAGTCACCGCCAGCGCCTTGATCTTGCCGTCCTTGATGTAGGGGTAGGAGGTCATCACCACGTCCACCATCATGTTGATCTGACCGCCGACCAGATCGATCAGCGCCGGACCCGAACCGCGGTAGGGCACGTGCACCATCGACACGCCGGCGGTGGTCTTGAAGAGTTCGGCCGCCAGGTGGTTGGAAGTGCCCTGGCCGTTGGAGGCGAAGGAGTACTTCTCGGGGTCCTTCTTCAGCAGCGCCACGAATTCCGGCAAGGTGTTGGCCGGCACCGACTGGTTGACCGACATCACGTTGGGAATCGTGGCCACCACGGTCAACGGCGTGAAGTCCTTCACCGCGTCGTAAGGCAGCTTGGAATACACGCACGGCGCGCTGCCGTGCGTGCTGACCGAGCCCATCAGGATGGTGTAGCCGTCGGCGGGCTGCCGCGCCACGTACTCGGTGCCCACGGTGCCGCCTGCGCCGGGGCGGTTTTCGACGATGACGTTGGCGGACAGGCGCTGGCCCAGTCCTTCGGCGACCTTGCGCGCAATCAGGTCGGTGGACCCGCCCGCCGCGAACGGCACCACGATGCGAATCACTTTATCCGGCCAGGCGGCGCTGGCGGATCCGGCGGCCGCGAACAACGCGACCCCGGCAGCAATGCGACAGCAACTGCGTATCAGCCCTGAGTTCATGGCTTGGTTTCCCCTTGTTGATAGAACTTCCTTGTGGCCGGATCATGCGTGTCCGGCCTTGGTTCGCTGCAACAACAAGGCCATGCTAGGCCTGCGGGTTCAATGACAGCAGCCCTACAGGTTTATATTTGTATAACTGCCATTTATAGGTGCGCGGCCGTGAAGAATCCGGACTTGAATCTGCTTCTGCATTTCGATGCCCTGATGGCGTGCCGCAACGTGTCGCGCGCGGCAGAGCAATTGAACATCAGCCAGCCGGCGATGAGCGCGGCGATGAACCGGCTGCGCCAACTGTTCGGCGACCCGTTGCTGGTGCGTGAGGGCGGCGCATGGCAGCCCACGTTGCGGGCGATGGAGCTGCACCAGAATTTCAAGCCGCTCCTGGAAAGCTGGCATCGGGCCACGCGCACCCGCGAGGCTTTCGACCCGGCCCATTCGTCGCGCATGCTGTCGTTCTACGCCACCGATTATGTGCAGTACACGTTGTTGCCCAAGCTGATCCCGCGGCTGGCGGTGGACGCGCCGCACTTCCAGTTGCAGATCGTGCCGGCGCGCCCGCAGCACGGCCTGAGCATGCTGGACACGAACCATGTGGAATTGATCGCGGGCTATTTTCCAGACCCGGCGCCGGACCTGCGCACGCGTTTCCTGTACCAGGAGCCGGCCGTCTGCATCGTGCGCGAAGGCCATCCCTGCCTGCGCAAGCGCTGGAACCTGGATGCCTATCTGCGCCATGGCCACCTGGACCTGGCGGCGCACACGCGCTATTTCAGCACCGCGATCGACCGCATCCTGATGGGGCAGAACCGCAGCCGCAAAATCGTGGCAACCTTGTCCAGTTATCTGGTCTGCCCGTTCATCGTGGAAGGCTCGGACCTGATCGCGACGATGCCGGTCAGCATCGCGCGGGCAATGACGGGCGCGGCGCGCATCGTCACGCTGAAGGTGCCACTGACGCTGCCGCCGATCGCCGTGTCGCTGTACTGGCACGAGCGCTATCAGGACGATCCCGCGCACGCCTGGCTCAGGCAGTACCTGGCCGGCGTGCTCGGGTAGGCGCGTCCCTTATTTCAGCGGCAGGCAGATGCGGGTCTGCAATTGCGCGGGCGGGGTCGTGCGGGGGTCATTCATGTATTGCTCGAACATGGGAAAGTCGGCCGGCACCATGCCGCAGGCGGGCAGCCATTCCGAGAACAGCCAGTTATAAGGCTTGCCCATTTCGTTGTAGGGGCCGGTGTAGGTAAGGATCGCGCAGCGGCCGGCCGGGATCTCGAAGCGTTCCAGTTCTTCGCCCAGTTCCGCGTCGGGCGCGACCGGCATGCCGGCCAGCGAACGCAACTGGCTTTCCGGCACTTGTTCGGGGTCGTCGAAGTACACGCCGAAGCCGACGGTCGCGGGGTTGGCGATACCCCGGCCGATGGCCAGCATGAAGGCGCGGCTGAAGACGGATCCGATCTCTTGATAGCTGCCGCGGTGAGGCAGCGCGGCCAGCGTGACGCCGGGAAAGTGTTCGATGGAAACGGGGTACATGGCAGGCTCCTGAGGGTCTAGGGGAAGGGAGCGAGCGGCCCGGTAGCGACCCGGCGGGATGCCGAAGACGGCGCCGAAAGCCCGGTTGAACGCGGCGTCGGATTCGTAGCCGGCGCGTTGCGCAACGTCCCTCAAGGGCGCCTGCGACCCCGCCAGCGCGACCGCGGCGCGATGCATGCGGATGCGCTGGACCGTGGCATTGACCGTTTCCCCCATCATGGCGCGGTAGACGCGGTGGAAGTGATAGGGGGACAGGCAGGCCAGGTCGGCCAGCTGGTGCAGGTCGGGGTCGGCGTCCGGGTGGGAGGCCAGCCAGCGCAGGACGGGGTCCAGGCGTTGGGCGTAGAGGGTTCGGGTTTCGGGCTTCATGCTTGCTCCTTGGAGGGCAATGTAGCTTTGGGGGGTTTGCAGATTTTGCGGTTTTTTTTGGAGGAATTGTTGTAGTTGTTTTGGTGCGTGACGGGGTGGGGCCGGGGAGGGATGTGTTCTTTTGACGCCTGGCGTGG
>NZ_DBHKZA010000073.1:14308-30258 GCF_057314935.1 Achromobacter sp. | reverse complement strand
GCGAGCAGGGCAAGGGCTTTGCGGTGGTGGCGGGCGAAGTTCGCTCGCTGGCGCAGCGCAGCGCGCAAGCCGCCAAGGAAATCAAGGGCCTGATCGAGGACTCGGTCACCAAGGTGGGCGCGGGCTCGCAGCAAGTGGAGCGCGCCGGCGCGACGATGCAAGAGATCGTGGCCTCGGTCAAGCGCGTGACGGACATCATGGGCGAGATCTCGGCGGCTTCCGAAGAGCAGTCCAGCGGTATCGACCAGGTCAACCGCGCCGTATCGCAGATGGACGAGGTGACGCAGCAAAACGCGGCCCTGGTGGAAGAAGCTGCCGCTGCCGCAGGTTCGCTGCAGGAACAGGCCCAACGGCTGGCGGAAGCGGTTGCGGTATTCAAGATCAACGCAGGCGAAGTCATCGAAGTGCCGGCGCATCGCCTGTCTTCGGCGCGCTCGTCCGATGACGACTCTCGCTTGCAAGCGCCCGACGCGTTTGCGCTCGGGCACTGAGGAGCGTCGTGGCAACCGCAGCAACTTCGGCGCCGTCCATCCCGGTGGACCGCCAATTCGATTTCCGCGACGCGGACTTTTCCCGCGTGCGCAAGATGATTCATGCGCGCGCCGGCATTTCGCTGGGCGCGCACAAGCGCGAAATGGTCTACAGCCGGCTGGCTCGGCGCTTGCGCGCCCTGGGCCGGCAGGATTTCGGCAGCTATCTGGACCAGTTGGAAAACGAGCCCGACGCGGCCGAGTGGGAAGACTTCGTCAATGCGCTCACGACCAATCTGACGGCGTTCTTCCGCGAGTCGCACCACTTTCCCATCCTGGCCGATTTTGCGCAGAAGCGCGGCGGCCCGGTGTCGGTGTGGTGCTGTGCCGCTTCCACGGGCGAAGAGCCGTATTCCATCGCCATGACGCTGGTCGAGGCGATGGGGCCGCGCGCCAGCGCCTGCACGGTGCTTGCCACCGACATCGACACGAACGTGTTGAACCGGGCGCGGGCGGCGGTGTACCCGGCCGAACGGGTGGCGAAGATGGAAGACGAGCGCCTGAGGCGGTTCTTCCTCAAGGGCCGTGGCGCCAACGCGGGCCAGGTCCGGGTACGCCCCGAGATCGCCGACATGGTGCGCTACGAAACGTTGAACCTGTTGGCGCCGTCCTGGGCGATCAACGAGAAGTTCGACGTGATCTTCTGCCGCAACGTCATGATTTATTTCGACAAGCCGACGCAGGCGAAGATACTGGAGCGTTTTGTGCCGCTGCTCAAGCCGGGCGGCCTGCTGTTTGCCGGGCACTCCGAGAACTTCACCTACATCAGCCGGGATTTTCGTCTGCGCGGGCAGACGGTCTACGAATGTGCGAGTAAGGCCTGAACGGGCCAAGGCAGCAGACAATGAAAAAAATAAGCGTTTTGTGTGTGGACGACTCCGCGCTGGTGCGCGGGTTGATGACGGAGATCATCAACAGCCAGCCGGATATGGAAGTGGTCGCGACCGCGCCGGATCCGCTGGTGGCGCGCGAACTGATCAAGCGCCACAACCCCGACGTGCTGACGCTGGACGTTGAAATGCCCCGCATGGACGGGCTGGATTTCCTGGAAAAGCTGATGCGCCTGCGGCCGATGCCGGTCGTGATGGTGTCGTCGCTGACGGAGCGTGGCGGCGAAATCACGCTGCGCGCACTGGAACTGGGCGCCATCGATTTCGTGACCAAGCCCAAGCTGGGCATCCGCGACGGCCTGCTGGAATACACCGAAATCATCGCGGACAAGATCCGGGCGGCCTCGCGGGCGAAGCTGCGCACGCCGACGCCGCATGCGCCGCAAGCCGCGCCCGCGCCCATGTTGCGCCGGCCGCTGGCGAGCTCGGAAAAGCTGGTGATCGTGGGCGCCTCCACGGGCGGCACCGAAGCCATCCGTGAAGTCTTGCAGCCCCTGCCGCCGGACAGCCCGGCCATCCTGATCACGCAACACATGCCCGCCGGCTTCACGCGCTCGTTCGCGCAGCGCCTGGACGCGCTGTGCGCCGTGACGGTGCGCGAAGCGGTTCACGGCGACCGGGTCTTGCCCGGCCACGTCTACCTGGCGCCGGGTGGCGACACGCACATGCGGCTGGGCCGCAGCGGCGCCAACTACGTGATCGAACTCGAAGCCAGCGAACCTGTCAACCGCCACCGTCCGTCCGTGGACGTGTTGTTCAATTCCGCCGCCATCGCCGCCGGCAAGAACGCCATCGGCGTCATCTTGACCGGCATGGGCAAGGACGGCGCCGCCGGCATGCTGGCCATGCACCGTGCGGGCGCCCATACGATCGCGCAAGATGAAGCCAGCTGCGTGGTGTTCGGCATGCCCCGGGAGGCCATCGCCATTGGCGCCGCGGATGAAGTGGTAGCGCTGTCGGCAATCAGCGAACGCATTCTGACTCGCCTGGGCGACCGTGGACACCGCGTTTGACGCGGATGAATCCACGATCGGTCTCAAGCAAATTTTTTCTGGAGTGAAAGATGGTAGACAAGGGCCTGAAGATTCTGGTGGTGGATGACTTCCCCACCATGCGGCGGATCATCCGCAACCTGCTCAAAGAGCTGGGTTTCGAGAACGTGGATGAGGCCGAGGACGGTGCGATCGGGTTGGAAAAGCTGCGCAACGGCGGCTTCCAGTTCGTCGTGTCCGACTGGAACATGCCCAACCTCGACGGCCTGGAAATGCTCAAGCAGATCCGTGCCGACGCCTCGCTGGCTTCGTTGCCGGTGCTGATGGTGACGGCCGAAGCCAAGAAGGAAAACATCGTGGCGGCGGCCCAGGCCGGCGCCAACGGGTACGTGGTCAAGCCTTTCACGGCGGCGACGCTGGAAGAAAAGCTCACCAAGATCTTCGAGAAAATTGCCGGCTGAGGTGTGCAATGAGCACAACGCAAAACGTTGAACCCGCAGCGGAGAATCCTGACCTGATCCACCGCATTGCCTCGCTGACGCGCATGTTGCGCGACAGCATGCGCGAACTGGGCCTGGATCAGGCGATCAAGGACGCGGCCAATGCGATTCCCGATGCCCGCGATCGCCTGCGCTATGTGGCGCAGATGACCGAGCAGGCCGCCAATCGCGTCTTGAACGCGACCGAGCAGGCCGGCCCGATCCAGGACAATATGTCGCGGTCGGCGCAGGCGCTGGATTCCCGCTGGCAGCAGTGGTATGACCAGCCGCTCGAACTGCCGGAAGCCCGCGAACTGGTGAAGGACACGCGCGCATTCCTGACGGATGTGCCCAAGCAGACGCAGCAGACCCAGTCCAAGCTGATGGAAATCATCATGGCGCAGGATTTCCAGGATCTGACGGGCCAGGTCATCATGCGCATGATGGACGTGGTGGGCGCGATCGAACGCGAACTGCTGCAAGTGCTGCTGGACAACGTGCCGCAAGAGCGCCGCGATGAAGCCAACAGCCTGCTCAACGGACCGCAGATCAGCCCGCAGGGCAAGACGGACGTCGTTACCAGCCAGGACCAGGTCGACGACCTGCTGGCCAGCCTGGGCTTCTGACCGATCCCGCCGTACCGCCAGGCCTTGCCGCCGGCGGTGCGCGGCCCCTGCAGTCCGCGCGCATGAACGTATTCCCTAAGGGCGAAAACGCCGCCTGATCGATAGACTTCCCGCCATAAGAAAAAACGGGGCCTTGCAGCAAGAGACATGGCGCGCGCGAAGCGCGCCAGGCAACGGATGCCCATAGAAGGCGATCCGGGCCAGCACAAGGAGGTCCATCTTGGCCAGATCCGTATTCCGCTTGGGCGGCATGTGGGGGTTGTTGCGCCGGCTTAACCGCGGCGACGCCATGCTGTCGGATCGTACGCTGCCGATCAGTCCCGCCGCCTTTTCCCTGCACCGCTTTCTGGGGCAGATCCGCCGGCGGATCATGACCGTGCGGCAATCCAGCATTGAAATCGCATTGAACGCGGCCCGCACGCAGTTCCAGGCGGGGCGCTGCTCGCTGCTGGCGCAGGAACAGGCGCGGGCGGCGGGCGCGCTGGTCGACAGCGGTGCGCAGATCGCCGCGTTGTCCGCGTCCACCTCCGGCCATGCCCGTGAGATCGCCCAGGTTTCAGGCCGGAACCTGCTCGCGGCCGAGCAGGCACTGGCGGAGCTGTCCGACGTGAAAGCGCGCGTGGACCGCATGACGCGCGAGATGGCCGCGTTCACCGAGGTGGTGGCGCAGTTGACCGGGCGTGCGCGTTCCGTGGGCGACATCAGCAAGCTGATCAAGGACATTGCCTTGCAGACGCAGTTGCTGGCGTTGAACGCGGGCGTCGAGGCGGCCAGGGCCGGGGACGCGGGCCGCGGATTCGCCGTGGTCGCCAGCGAGGTCGGCCGGCTGGCCGAACGGGTGAATGCCGCCACCAGCGATATCGGCCGGCACACGGCCGAGATGCTGGACCTGGTGGATACCACCCAGCGGCAGACGGGCACGTTGCGCGACGACGTGGACGCCTCCGGCGCAGTGCTGGACCGCACATGCGCCGACTTCCAACGTTTCGTGCACGACTTCGACAGCATGAACCGCCAGGTGGGCGAAGTGGTGCAGGCGATCGGCGACGTCGACGCCACCAACCACGGCATGAGCCAGGAAGTCGGACGCATCGCGGCGCTGAGCGCCGACGTGCTGGAGCGCGTGGGTCACATGTCGGGCGAGATCGACCGCATCCGCCGCCAGACCGAAAGCGTGCAGGAAGTGCTGGCCGACATGCGCACCGGCAACACCGCGTTCGACCACCTGTCCGACGCCGTCGACGATTTCCGGGCTGCGGCCGTCCACTTGCTGGACGACGCGCGCCGCCGCGGGGTGGACGTGTTCGACCGGCACTATCAGCGCATCCCCGGCAGTGAGCCGGCGCGCTACCACACCCTGTACGACCGGGCCATCGAAGGGCCCCTGACCCGGTTGCTGGACAGTGTGCTGGAGGCGGTGCCAGGCGGGATCTACACGATCCTCGTGGATAGCCGGGGTTACGCGCCGGCGCACAACAGCCGGTTCTCAAATGAACCCACGGGCGACGCGGCCGTCGATATTGCCCGGGTACGGCACAAGCGGATTTTCGACGACCCCGTCGGCGCGCGCCTGGCCGCCAACACGGGGTCGATCCTGTTTCAGACCTACTCGCGGGACACCGGCGAAATCGTCAACGACATTTCGGTTCCCCTTTATTTGGGGCCGGAACACTGGGGCGCCGTGCGCATCGGCCTGGATTACGTGCGCTTCCAGGCCGCGCTGGAAGGCGCGGCGCCGCTGCGCGAGGCCGTTTCGGCGGCGCGCTGACCGGGCTGGCAGGCACCCGCCGCCGGGCATCCGGACAAGGGCGGGCGCCCGGGCCCGTGGCGCATCCGGGAATAGCGCCGCTTTCCCCCCTTTTCTTGGGTGATCGCCAAACCCCGGGGCCTCCTAGAATCTCGGCGGGCAGCTCGTAATCCGAAAATCCGCGAGCCGCAACGACACCGCAGAGCATGGCCGAAGAAAGCGACCTCGAAAAATCCGAAGCCGCCTCTCCCAGGCGCCTGGAAAAGGCGCGCGAGGAGGGGCAGATTGCGCGTTCCCGGGAATTGGGCACGTTCATGATGCTGGCCGCCGGTGTCGCGGTGATCTGGATGGGCGGCGGCACGCTGTATCAGGGCCTGAGCGGCGTCTTGCGCAATGGGCTGGCGTTCGATCAGCGTATCGTGACCGACCCCGGCGTGATGGTGGAACTGGCGGTCAGCGGATTCGGCCACGCGTTGCTGGCGACCCTGCCGGTGTTCGGCGTGCTGGTGGTGGTGGCGGTCCTGTCCAGCGTGCTGCTGGGGGGCATCGTCATTTCCGGCAAGCCGCTGCAGGCGAATTTCTCGAAGCTCAGCCTTTTTGCCGGGTTGAAGCGGATGTTCTCATCGCAGACCGTCGTGGAACTGATCAAGGCGTTGGCCAAAGCCCTGCTGGTGGGCGGCGTGGCCGTCTGGGTCATCTGGCGCTACCACGACGACATGCTCAGCCTGATGCACGTGGCGCCGTCGGCCGCCCTGATCAAGGCGCTGTCGCTGGTGGCGCTGTGCTGCGCCTTCATCGTGGCGTCCCTGCTGATCATCGTGATGCTGGACGTGCCGTGGCAGATCTGGAGCCACCTGAAAAAGCTGCGCATGTCCAAGGAAGACGTGCGCCAGGAACATAAGGAAAGCGAAGGCGACCCGCACGTGAAGGCGCGCATCCGCCAGCAGCAGCGCCAGGCGGCGCGGCGCCGGATGATGTCGGAAGTGCCGAAGGCGGACGTCGTGGTGACCAACCCGACGCATTACGCCGTGGCGCTGAAGTACGACGAGGAAAAGAGCGGCGCGCCGCGCGTCATCGCCAAGGGCACGGGGCTGATCGCGGCCAAGATCCGCGAACTGGCCGCCGAGCACCGGGTCCCCACATTGGAAGCGCCGCCGCTGGCGCGCGCATTGCATCAACACGTCGAACTGGGACAAGAAATCCCGGGCGAGCTATATACCGCGGTGGCGGAAGTGCTGGCGTGGGTCTTCCAGCTGCGTTCGTGGCGCTCGGGATGGGGGGTCGAACCGACCGCCCCGACCCGACTGGCCGTGCCCGCCGCACTGGACCCGCAGGCAAACACCGCAGCACAAGGAGTTTAAGGAATGAGCGCTTTGCTCACCATGTTGAAGAGTAGCGGAGCCGGCCATGCGCGGCTTCTGGCGGGTCCGATCCTGATCGTGATGGTGCTGGGCATGATGGTGCTGCCCCTGCCCACGTTCCTGCTGGACTTGCTGTTCACCTTCAACATCGCGTTGTCCGTGATGATCCTGCTGGTGGCCATGTTCACGAAGAAGCCGCTGGACTTCGCCGCGTTCCCGGCCGTCCTGCTGTTCGCCACCTTGCTGCGCCTGTCGCTGAACGTGGCGTCGACCCGCGTCGTGCTGCTCAACGGCCATACCGGCCCGGACGCGGCGGGCAAGGTGATCGAGGCGTTCGGCCACTTCCTGGTAGGCGGCAACTTCGCCGTCGGGATCATCGTGTTCGTGATCCTGACCATCATCAACTTCATCGTCATCACCAAGGGTGCCGGCCGCATCGCCGAAGTCGGCGCGCGCTTCACCCTGGACGCCATGCCCGGCAAGCAGATGGCGATCGACGCCGACCTGAACGCGGGACTGATCGGCGAAGACGAGGCCCGCCGCCGCCGTGCCGAGGTCTCGCAGGAGTCGGACTTCTTCGGCTCGATGGACGGCGCCAGCAAGTTCGTGCGCGGCGACGCCATCGCCGGCCTGCTGATCATGGCGATCAACATCATCGGCGGCCTGATCGTGGGCGTGGCGCAACACGACATGTCGATGAGCGATTCGGCCCGCGTCTACACGCTGCTGACGATCGGCGACGGCCTGGTCGCGCAGATCCCGGCGCTGGTGATCTCGACCGCCGCCGGCGTGGTCGTGTCCCGCGTGTCCACCGACCAGGACATCGGCCAGCAGATCATCAGCCAGCTGTTCTCGAACCCCGCCGTGCTGTTCCTGACGGCCGGCATCATCGGCATCATGGGCATGATCCCGAACATGCCGCACATCGCCTTCCTGTCGCTGGCAGGCGCGCTGGGCTGGGGCGGCTGGATGCTGCACAAACGCAGGCAGAAGGCGGCGCAGGCCGCCGAGCAGATCCCGCCGCAAGCGGTCACGCAGGCGCAAGCCGCCGCTGCCGAAGCCAGTTGGGACGACGTGTCCATGGTGGACCAGCTGGGCCTGGAAGTGGGCTACCGGCTGATTCCGCTGGTGGACCACGCCCAGAACGGCGAATTGCTGCACCGGATCCGCAGCCTGCGCAAGAAGTTCGCGCAAGACGTCGGCTTCCTGCCGCCCGTCGTGCACATCCGCGACAACCTGGAACTCAAGCCCAACGACTACCGGATCCTGCTGTCGGGCGTGGAAGTGGGCCACGGCGTGGCGATGCCGGGCCAGTGGCTGGCCATCGACCCGGGTGGCGTCACCATCCAGATCAAGGGCACGCCCACCACCGACCCCGCGTTCGGCCTGCCAGCGCTATGGATCGACGGCGGCCTGCGCGACCAGGCCCAGGTGGCGGGCTACACCGTGGTGGATGCCGGAACGGTGGTGGCCACGCACTTGAACCACTTGATGCACCGCCACGGCTCGAACCTGCTGGGCCGCCAGGAAGTCCAGCAACTGCTGGACCGCATCGGCCGCGATGCGCCCAAGCTGGTCGAGGACCTGGTGCCGAAGACGCTGTCGCTGACTGCGCTGCAGAAGGTGCTGCAAGGCCTGTTGTCCGAAGAAGTGCCGATCCGCGACATGCGGACCATCATCGATACGCTGTCCGAACACGGCCCGCGCCTGGCGGCGCAGGCGGCCGGCGCGGGCGGCCAGCCCGACATCAACGAATTGATCATGCTGACCCGCCGTTCGCTGGGCCGCGCGATCACGCAGCAATGGTTCCCGGGCGAGGGCGAGCTGCGGGTCATCGGCCTGGATGTGAAGCTGGAACGCGTGCTGTCGCAGGCCATGACCAGCACCGGCGGGCTGGAGCCCGGCCTGGCGGACACCTTGCTGCGAGAAACGCAGGCGGCGGTCGAGCGCCAGGAGTCGCAAGGCAACGCGCCGGTGCTGCTGGTGTCGCCGGTGCTGCGTGCGCCGCTGTCGCGCTTCTTGCGCCATCACCTGCCGCAGTTGGGCGTGTTGTCGAATACTGAAATACCCGATGAGCGCATGGTCCGCGTGACCGCGCTGATCGGCGGGAGCAATGGGCCATGAAGATAAGCCGCTTTTTTGGCGTCAACAGCCGTGAAGTGATGCGCCAGGTGCGCCAAGTGCTGGGGCCGGACGCGCTGATCGTCTCGAACCGCAGCGTGGATGGCGGCGTAGAAGTGCTGGCCACCGTCGAGGGCGCGTTTGACGATGCGGCTGCCGGGACGCCGCAGCGGGACGCCACCCCGTATTCCCCGGCCGCGGATACGCGTGCGCTGTCGCAGCCCCAGGCTCCGGCAAGCGCGCCGGCCAGTGCGCCGGCACCCGCCCCGCGGTCGTATGCGGCGCCCGCTGCGCCCGTCGCGCCTGCCGCCATGCCGCAGACGGGCTATGCCGCGCCTTCCCGGTCGATCGCTGCGTACCAGTCGGCCTTCGCCTCGTCGGCAATGCCGGAAGAAGACGCTGCGCCTGAAGTCGCCACTGGCGCTTCCGCCGCCCCGGCCGCGCCCTATCCGACGGCGCTGCAGCCTGCGCCTGCCCCTGCACAGCCGGCAGCGGTTGCGACGCGGGTGGAGTTGCCCGCATTGCCGCCGACCCGGCCGGCAGCGCCCGCTGCCCCGGCGCCTGCCGCCGGGTCCGGGCTTGCGTCCGCAGCAGGGGCCACGCCGTCACCTGCCGCCATGCCTATGCCGGGATCCGCAGCCGTGCCCGCACCCATGGCCGCGGCCGCCGCGCCTTCCATGGCCCGGATGCCCGATGCGCCGTTGCGCCAGCCGCCCGCCATGCCTGCCGCCGCGCTGCCGACCGATACGGCCGCCGGGTTGCAAGATGCCATCAGCGCGTTGCGGGGCGCATTGGAAACCCGCATGGATGGCCTGCTGTGGGGCGGCCGCCCGGGCTCGGGCCGAGAACCCGCTGCCGCCGCGCTGTTCCGTAGCCTGCTGGACGCCGGATTCAGCACGAAGCTGGTGCGCGCGCTGGTGGACCGGCTGCCGCAAGGCATGACGGCGGACGCCGCCCAGTCATGGGCACGCAACGAGCTGGTGACGCACTTGCCGGTCGTCGCCTCCGAAGACGAATTCCTGGCCGGCGGCGCCTACGCGCTGGTGGGCCCGACCGGCGTCGGCAAGACCACGACGCTGGCCAAACTGGCCGCCCGCTGCGTGGCGCGCGAAGGCCGCGACCAGGTCGCGATGCTGACCACGGACCTGTTCCGGATCGGCGCCCTGGAACAATTGCAGATCTATGGCCGCCTGATGGGCGTGCCGGCGCACTCGGTGCGGGATGCCGGCGAGTTGCGCCGCATCCTGGCCGAACTGGGCAACCGCAAGATCGTGCTGATCGACACCACGGGCATCAGCCAGCGTGACCGCCTGGTGGCCGAGCAGGCCGCCATGCTGTGCAACGCCGGCAAGCCGGTGCGCCGCCTGCTGGTGCTGAACGCTGCCAGCCAGGGCGACACGTTGGACGAAGTGGCGCACGCCTACCGCAACGGCGTGGGCGAGGATGTGGCCGGCTGCATCATCACCAAACTGGATGAGGCCACGCGCTTGGGTGCCGCGCTGGACACGGCGATCCGCCACCGGCTGCCGATCCACTATATGTCGGTCGGGCAGAAGGTGCCCGAGCACATGGAGCTTGCGCGCGCCGACCTGCTGATCGACCGGGCCTTCGCGATGGTCGAGCGTGCCCGCGCGCTGTACACGCCCAGTGAAGCCGACCTGGCGTCGCTGGCGCCGGCCGCCCGCGAGGCCGATGCGGTGGATCCGGCGCGCCGCCGCCAGTTGCTGGCGTCCGCGATCCTGCGTCCGCAGGGCGGTTCGGCATCTATCGCGGCCGCGCAGAATCTGGACGATACGATCGCCATGCTGGACAGCGATCCGGCCTGCGCGCAGGCACGGGCCTCCTGGCGCGAGTACGTCGGCGACGGGGCGGGCGCAAGCCTGGCCGCGCTGGGCGACGAGCCGCTGGCGATGGTGCGGCGCGAATTCTCGGCCACCTGCCACCGCCACCTGCTGGCCATGCACGGCAAGACGGCCATGAAGGGCGAAGGGTTGCCCGGCGGCACGCTGTTGGGCGCGCTGCTGATGAGCGACCGCGGCGCTGCCCTGGCGGCGCCCGCGCAGCAGCTGGCGTTGGCGCACGGCATGTTGACGTCGTTCGCGCCTGCCGCGCCGGGCCAGCCGGACGCGGTCCTGGCGCTGGAGGCCCGCGTGCGTTGGCTGGGCGAACAGCTGCCGCGGCTGCCGTTGGTGCATCTGCTTGAGGCGGGCACGTCCGGCCTGTGGCAGTCCTTGACCGGGCAGGGCGCATCGTGGGTGGCGCGTTGCCCCGGCGGCATGCGGGTGGTCCAGGACGAATGCCCCACCAATCTGAATGCGGTCGGCAAGAGCGTGGGTTATCTGCCGGTAGGCCAGCCGGGCGACATGCCGGGTTTGCTGACCGAAAAAGCCGGCAAACGGGTGCCGCTCGCGCTATGGGCATCGGGCACGGAAGTCGCCTTGCCGGGCAAGAACCGCGACGGGGCAGCGACGCGCCTGGTGTGCGCGCGGCTGATCGATACCGAAAGCGGCGACATCGCGGCGCAACTGTTCGGTTTGACGAACCTGCCGGCGTCCCAGGCCGATGCCGCTACCGTGGCGCGCTGGCTGGTACTGCAGGATGAGGCGCGCGCCGGGTTCCGCTACATGGCGAATGCCTGGCAGGCGTTGCCGGCGGTCGACGGCGCGCATACCCTGGCGCGGCAGGCCTTGATGGCGGGCCAGTTGGGCGCCGCCTGCTGGCAGATGGCGCACTCACCGTCCGCCGACGTGGTGCGGGGGCCGTTGTCGGGCATTGTGGGTTCGGAGCGCAAGCTGTCGGGCCGGATGTTGCCCGTGGCGATCCTGAAGATGTTCGCGATGCTGGAAATGACCGGCGGCGCGTAATCCCGCTGCGGGTCCACCCAATAAAAAGGCGGCGCATGGCGCCGCCTTTTTATTGCCGAAGCAAAAAGGACACGAAAGGGCGGTCAGCCCGCCACGATCGGCTTGCGGCCCGGGGCGCCGCGCGCCCCGCGGCCTTGCGCGTCGTACGTGGCGGGGACGCCCACGCCATTGATGTTGCGCAGCGCGTCCAGCGACTGCTGGGTATAGCGCAGGTGCACGTCGATCAGGGCGCCGTTGCGCATGTTGATCTCGTTGGCCGAGGCCGATTTGGTCAGCAGCGCTTGCCAGATCTCGGATAACTGCGGGTGCAGCACGGCGGCTTGCTCCGTGCCGGCGTGCCCGACGGGCAGGCCGATTTCAGCCAGCAGGCCGTCCCGGGTTTCGCTCAGGTCGACCAGCTGCTGGGCAATGCGCCCCTTGCGGTCGGTGATGGCCTGCAGCGCGCCGACGTTCCCCGGGCCCACCAGCACTTCGGTCTCTTCTTCCAGAATGGTCGAGAACTCGGAGATCAGGGCATCTTCCTGCCGCATGCAGGACTGGAGGGAATCGACGGGGTTCATGATCGTGCTTCGAAGGCGGTAGGGCGGTGAACGGAGAATTACTTCAGCAGATCGCGGGCGCTGGCGATCAGGCTGTCGGCGATCTTGCCGGTGTCGATCTTCAACTGGCCCGAAGCAATCGCGGCGCGAATGGCGGCCACGCGCTCGACGTTGATGTCGTTCGAGCCGTCTTGCAGGGCCAGCATCTTGCGCGACGCCGAGCTCAACGCCACTTGCGAGCTGCTGGAGCCGCTGCCATTGCTGGCGCCGTACGCCTGCGCAACCGCGGAATCCGGGCGTTGGGCAACGGCGTCGGCAGAAATGGGCCGGTTGGTGGTCGAATTGATTTTCAAGGTTTTCTCCGCAGGGCGTCCTGGGTCGGTTTGCGACGGATCCGCCTACTTATGTCTCTGTAACGGCAGGGCCGGAACGAACTTTAGGGCAGGCCGTCAGCTGGCGCAGCGCGATTTGTAACATTGCCTACAGTTGTATTTCAACCAGCCCCGCATTCCTGACCACGCCGCTGACCACCTGGCCGCTAGCCGTGCGCACCTGGACCATCGCGCCGGGTGCAGCGTTGTCCAGCGCCTGGCCTTCGCTGCTGACCACGAAGCCGTTGCCGCGCGCATTGATCCGGACGTTGGAGCCGCGGACCACGGATTGGGCGTTGCGCAACGACGATCCGCGGACCGGTTGTCCGGCGTTGATCCGGTAGGCGGCCGTCATGCCGACGACGGTCTGGGGATCGGTGATGGCGCCGGGCGGGAGCGACACCAGATCGCCGTCCCGGGGGGAAAGGTCGTCCGGCGTCAGTGCCTGGCCGGCCGAGATCATCCGCGACGCGACGTAATAGTAGCCGGGGACGCTGACGGTCGCCTGCACATACGTGGTCCATGGCTTGGGCGCATTGCAGCGCACCCCGACCGTCATGCGCGAGCGCAGCTTCATGCCCGACGGCATAAATGGGGACATGGCGTCGCAGGGCGCCAGGCGTTCGGCGCGCGGCGGGTCGATGGAGACAGCGGGTTGCCCCGGCAGTCCGGCCAATTGGTCCAGCAGATAGCTCTGCGCCGCCGCGGCGATCGCCTCGGGCGCCTGGCTGGCGGCGTCCTGGGCCTGGGCGGTCCCGAAGGAGGCCAGGGCCAGGGCGATCAGGCAGCCGGCGCGCGCGCGGAGATGTCGTGCGGAGATTTTCATGATGGATGAATTGTAGGAGTCCGCGCCGTTCGGCAATACGTGAATTGGATGAGAAATGGCGGGTTATTTGGCTGATTGTGTTTTGCCGGCGGCCCCTATGATGCCGTCATCCAATGGGATAACGGTGCGTCCGAAGTCCCTTGCTCTATCCGTATTGCAACGCACGAAGGCGCCACGATGCTAGACAGGCTTAACGAAGATTTCCGGTTCTACCAGCAGGCCTTGGGACTGCGCGCGCAGCGTCAGGAAGTGCTGTCGTCGAACATCGCCAACGCCGACACGCCCAACTACAAGGCCCGCGACTTTGACTTCAAGGCGGCCATGCAGACCGCGATGGAAGGCTCCATGCGCCTGCCGGACACGTCGCTGGCGCTGACCTCGGCGCGCCACATCCCCGCCAAGGCCGTGTCGCAGGGCCCGACCGAGCTGCTGTACCGCCTGCCGTACCAGCCCAGCATGGATGGCAACACCGTGGACATGGATATCGAGCGCGTGCAGTTCGCCGACAACACGTTGCACTACCAAAGCACCATGCAGATGATCTCCGGTCGCATCCGGACCATGCAGACAGCCATTCAGGATTGATCCATAAAGGGAGCGACAGGCAATGTCCTTGTTGAGCATTTTCGATATCGCCGGTTCGGCGCTCAGCGCGCAGTCGCAACGCATGAACGTGTCGGCCAGCAACATGGCCAACGCCGACAGCGTCGTGGGTCCGGACGGGCAGCCGTATCGCGCCCGCCAGGTCGTGTTCCAGGTCAACCCGGCTGCCGGCCAGGCCATGGGGCAGGAGATCGGCGGCGTCCGGGTGGCGGGCGTCATTCAGGATCCGTCGCCCCTCAAGCAGGTCTACGACCCCAAGCATCCGCTGGCCGATGCCCAGGGCTATATCAGCATGCCCAACGTCGACCCGGTGGCCGAAACGGTCAACATGATCGCGGCTTCGCGGTCCTACCAGGCGAACGTCGAGGTGCTCAACACCGCCAAGGCGTTGATGCAAAAGACGCTGACCATCGGCCAATCCTAATTTTCTGACAGAGTGAATCCATGACCACCGTCGACCAGAACACCAGCACCACCGGCCTGGGCCTCGCGCAAAGCGGCGCCAACGGCTCCAGCACGGCGCAGGGCTTGCAGGACCAGTTCCTGAAGCTGCTGGTGACCCAGCTGCAGAACCAGGATCCGCTGAACCCCATGCAGAACGCCGAGCTGACCTCGCAGCTGGCGCAGATCTCCACGGTGGAAGGCATCAACAACCTGAAGAACACCATGCTGGCCATCAGCGGCCAGATCGACGTGTCGCAGTCGATGAACGCCGTGGCGATGATCGGCAAGGGCGTGCTGATCCCCGGTTCCAAGGTGAAGGTCGGCGTGGACGGCGACAACGCCGCCGAACGCGTGGTCACGCCCTACGGCCTGGATCTGCAAGGCGATGCGCAGAAGGTGCAGGTCCGCATTTCGGATTCGAACGGCGCGGTCGTGCGCACCATCGAAATGGGCGAGCAGAAGACCGGCGTGTACACGCTGAACTGGGACGGCAAGAACGACAGCGGCGTGGCGCTGGAAGCGGGCGCGTACACGGTGTCCGTGCTGGCGACCGACGGCGATGGCAAGAAGGTGAATGCGGAAGTGCTGAGCTACGGCCAGGTCAAGAGCGTGGCGTATTCCACCAACGGCTTGCGTCTGGATCTGGGCCTGGACGGCCAGACCAGCATGCTGGACGTGCGTAAGGTAATCGGCGCCTGAACCGGGCGGATTTGAATCGGCGCCGGCGCATGCGCGGCGGCTTCACTAGATAAAGATTAGCGAGAGAAAACATGGGCTTCGGACAAGGATTGAGCGGCTTGAACGCCGCATCGCAGAACCTGGACGTGATCGGCAACAACATCGCCAACTCCGGCACCGTCGGCTTCAAGTCGTCGACCGCGTCGTTTGCCGACGTGTACGCCAGCTCGCGCGTGGGCCTGGGCGTCAAGGTGTCGGCGATCACGCAGCGCTTCACGGTGGGTACGGTGCAGGGTGGTGGCGGCGATTACGACATCGCCATCGACGGCGCGAAGGGCATGTTCCGTGTGACCGACCAGAGCGGCGCGGTGATGTACACCCGCAACGGCGAATTCCTGGTCGACAAGAACAATTTCATCGTGAACGCGCAGGGCTACCGCATGACGGGCTACCCCGCCGGCGCGATCGGCGCGAATCCGACCGAGCTGCAGTTGCCGACCGCCAACGTGGCCCCGCAGGCCACCAGCACCGGCACGACCGTGGCCAACCTGGACGCCAATGCCAAGGTGGTGTACCTGACGGATACGATAACCTCGCCCGAAGTCAATGGGTCGGTAACTTTGACGGGCACGACTCCGCCTTTGCCGGCAACACAGTACTTTTTCAAGCGTGATGGCGCAGGCGCGATCCAATGGGTCAATCAGCCGCCCGATGGCACCTATGGTGCCGCACCCAACCTCATCACCGTTGACGCGACGGGTGCCGTGACCACCGGCGACATTACCCAGGTCCCCGGTTATGTGAACTACACCGCGGCAGTCACCGAAATCGGCCGCCCGTTCGACCCGACGATCTCCAGCAGCTACACGAACGCGTCGC
>NZ_DBHKZA010000073.1:6353-14208 GCF_057314935.1 Achromobacter sp. | reverse complement strand
GAAATCGGCCGCCCGTTCGACCCGACGATCTCCAGCAGCTACACGAACGCGTCGCCCATGACGGTGTTCGATTCCCTGGGCAACTCGCACCAGGTGATGCAGTATTTCGTCAAGCGTCCGGCCGATGCGGCGGGCAACAGCGTCTATGACGTGTACTACACGATGGACGGCCAGGCCATGGCGCCGACGACCCAGGCGGGCGGCACCTGGGGCAACCCCCAGCAGTTCACGTTCAACAAGGCGGGCGCGCTGACCAGCGCCCCGGTCGTGACGCTGAGCTTCGCGACGCCGGGCGGCGCCACCACGCCGGCTGATCCGATCAGCATCGCCATGAACTACACGGGCACCACGCAGTACGGCAGCGACTACAAGCTGGTGGCCAAGCCCAACGGCTACACGTCCGGTGAGTTCAGCGGCATCAACATCAGCGGCGACGGCAGCCTGGTGGCCCGCTACACCAACGGCGAAACCCAAGTCGTCGGCACGATCGTGCTGGCCGACTTCTCCAACCTGCAAGGGTTGCAGCCGGTGGGCAACAACGCCTGGACTGAAACCGCGGCGTCCGGCCAACCGATCCTCGGCCAGCCCGGCACCAACGGCCTGTCCAAGGTCGTGGGGCAGGCGACCGAAGCGTCCAACGTCGACATGAGCAAAGAGCTGGTCAACATGATCATCGCCCAGCGCACCTATCAGGCCAACTCGCAGACCATCAAGACCCAGGACGAAATCATGCAAGTCCTGATGAACCTGAAGTAAAGCCGGACAGGCTCGCGACGACACCGACGGAATAGGCAATGGACAGAATCATCTACACCGCCATGAATGGCGCAGCGCGTATCACTGAGCATCAGGCGGCGCTCGCCAACAACATGGCCAACGTGAACACGACGGGGTTCCGCGAGCAGATCGCGCTGTACCGGTCGGTTCCGATGACGGACGGGGTGAGTCTGCCTACGCGCGTTTCGACGGTGGCGTCCACGCCCGGCAACAGCTTCCAGATGGGCACGATGCAAACCACGGGCCGCGACCTGGACGTGGCGCTGGCCAGCGAAAACGGCTGGATCGCGGTGCAGACCCCGCAGGGCGAGGCCTATACCCGCGGCGGCAGCCTGCAGGTCGGCATCAATGGCCTGCTGCAGACCTCGCTGGGCCAGCCGGTGCTGTCCGACCAGGGCGGCCCCATCGACGTGCCGGACCAGGCTGCGTTGACGATCACCTCCGACGGCACGATCACGGCCATCGGCGCAGGCGACGGCCCCAACAACATCCTGAACCTGGGCCGCATCAAGCTGGCGAACCCGAACAATGCGCAGCTGGTGCATGGCGACGACGGTGTCTTCCGCCTGGCACCGGTCAACGGCCAGCCGGCGCCGCCGGCGCCCGCCGACCCCGGTCTGCGCGTGTTGTCCGGCGTGCTGGAAGGCAGCAACACCAATCCCATGAAGGTGATGGTGGGCATGATCGAAAACGCGCGCCGCTTCGAGCAGCAGATGCAGGTGATCCAGCAGTCGGACCGAAACGCCGAACGCGCCAATGGCATCTTGTCCATAAGCGCTTGATTCTGAAGCTGATTTAAACAATTTTCGCGCGCGGCCCGGCCGCGGCACCAGGAGTACTTCATCATGATGCGTTCGTTGTGGATTGCCAAAACGGGCCTGGAAGGTCAACAGACCTCCATGGACGTGATTTCCAACAACTTGGCCAACGTTTCCACCAACGGGTTCAAGCGCGGCCGCGCCGTGTTCCAGGACCTGATGTACCAGACGCTGCGCCAGCCCGGCGCCCAGGTGGGCGACGCCACGCAACTGCCGTCCGGCCTGCAATTGGGCACGGGCGCGCGCGTGGCCGCCACCGAACGCATCCATACGGCAGGCAACCTGAACAACACCGGCGGCGAAATGGACATCGCCATCAACGGGCGCGGCTTCCTGCAGGTCGAACTGCCTGACGGCACCCAGGGCTACACCCGCGACGGCGCGTTGCAACGCGACCAGAACGGCCAGTTGACGACCGTCAGCGGCTATGTGATCCAGCCGCCGATGAACGTGCCCGACAATGCGCTGTCGATCTCCATCGGCAAGGACGGCATCGTTTCGGTGACGCAGCCCGGCGCCGCCGGCGTGAACGTGCAGATCGGCCAGTTGCAGATCGCCACCTTCATCAACCCCACCGGCCTGCAAAGCATCGGCGAGAACCTGTACCTGGAAACCGACGCGTCCGGTCCGGCCAACCTGCTGCAGCCTGGCGTGGACGGCGCGGGTTCGATCATGCAGAACTATGTCGAAACGTCCAACGTGAACGTTGCCGAAGAACTGGTCAACATGATCACCACGCAACGCGCCTATGAAATGAACAGCAAGGCCGTCAAGACCTCCGACGAGATGCTGGCCCGCCTGTCCCAACTGTGATGCCCATGTCTGTCCTGCGTCTGGTATTCGCTGCGGCGCTGGCTGTGCTGGCGGCCGGTTGCGCCATGATCCCGCCCGAGCCCATCGTGACCGGGCCGACCACGGCCGCACCGCCGCCGCCGCCGATGCCCATGGCGCAGCCCACGGGCTCCATCTATCAGCCGACCACGTACGGCAACTATCCCCTGTTCGAGGACCGGCGGCCGCGCAACGTGGGCGACATCGTCACCATCGTGCTGAACGAGCGGACGAATGCCTCCAAGAACGTGGCGACCAATACCAACCGGTCGGGGTCGACCTCGCTCGGCATCGCCGCGGCCCCGTCCTTCATGGACAGTTGGGCGGGCGCCAACCTGAACACCGACGCCAAGGGCGGCAACGTATCGCAGGGCAAGGGCGACAGCACGGCCAACAACGCCTTCACCGGCACCATCACCACCACGGTCGTGGGCGTGATGTCCAACGGCAACCTGCAGGTCGCCGGCGAAAAGCAGATCGCCATCAACCGCGGCAGCGAATACGTGCGCTTCGCGGGCGTGGTGGATCCGCGCTCCATCACCGGCACGAACACCGTGTCGTCCACCCAGGTGGCCGACGCCCGTATCGAGTACCGCAGCAAGGGCGTCATGGACGAAGTCCAGACCATGGGCTGGCTGCAACGCTTCTTCCTGATCGCCTCGCCGTTCTGACCATGACACACCCGACTCCGATATCCGCTCTGCTGTCCCTGTTCGCCCGCGTCTGCGTGGCGGTCGGACTGGTTGCCGGCGCCGGCGCGGCGCAGGCCGAACGGCTCAAGGACCTGGCCACGATCCAGGGCGTGCGGGGCAACCAGCTGATCGGCTACGGCCTCGTCGTGGGCCTGGACGGCAGCGGCGACCAGGTGCGCCAGACGCCGTTCACGCAGCAAAGCCTGACCAACATGCTGTCGCAACTGGGCATCACCGTGCCTGCCGGCAGCAACATGCAGTTGAAGAACGTGGCGGCCGTCATGGTCACGACCACGTTGCCGGCGTTCGCGCGGCCCGGCCAGACGCTGGACGTGGTGGTGTCTTCCATGGGCAACGCCAAGAGCCTGCGCGGCGGCACCTTGCTGATGACGCCCATGAAGGGCGCGGACAGCCAGGTCTACGCCATCGCCCAGGGCAACATCCTGGTGGGCGGGGCCGGCGCTTCCGCGGGCGGTTCCAGCGTGCAGATCAACCAGTTGAACGGCGGCCGCATCAGCGCGGGCGCCATTGTCGAGCGCGGCGTGCCCACCACGTTCTCGCGCGACGGCTACATCCATGTGGAACTGAACAATACCGACTTCGGCACGGCGCAGAACGTGGCGACCGCGCTTAACAAGAAGTTCGGCCAGGGCACGGCGACCGCGCTGGACGGGCGCGTGGTGCAGGTGCGCACGCCGATGGAGCAGGCTTCCCAGGCGCGTTTCCTGTCTCTGGTCGAAGACCTGCAAGTGGCACGCGCGCCGACGGTGGCCAAAGTCATCATCAATGCCCGCACCGGCTCGGTCGTCATGAACCGCACGGTCATGATCGAAGAGGCGGCCGTGGCGCACGGCAACCTGTCGGTCATCATCAACCGCCAGAACCAGGTGTCGCAGCCGGATACGCCCTTCACGGAAGGCCAGACGGTGGTGGTGCCCAACACCCAGATCGAAGTGCGCCAGGACAATGGCTCGCTGCAGCGCGTGAGCACCAGCGCCAATCTGGCTGACGTGGTCAAGGGCCTGAATGCCCTAGGCGCGACGCCGCAGGATCTGCTGGCCATTCTTCAGGCCATGAAGACCGCGGGCGCCTTGCGCGCCGAACTGGAAATCATCTGACGATGGCTGTCTCAAACGACGCGTCCCGGGGCGCCGCCCGGCAAGATTCGGTCTTCGACATGGGGCGCCTGTCGGACCTGAAGCGGGACGTCAAGAAAGATCCCGAAGGCACCGCGCAGCAAAAGCAGGTCGCCAAGCAATTCGAGGCCCTGTTCCTGCAGATGATGGTCAAGCGCATGCGCGAGGCGACGCCCAAGGAAGGGCTGTTCGACTCGCAGCAGACGCAGATGCTGCAATCCATGGCCGACGAGCAGCTGGCGCTGCACCTGGCGACGCCCGGCATCGGGCTGTCCCAGTCGATCCTTGCGCAGATGCAGCAGGGCAAACCGGCCGATGTGTCCGATGACGCCGTGCGCGCGATCGGGCAGGGCGCCGATCTGGATTTCCGCACCGGCGGTTCGCGGGAAGTATCCGCGTTGCTCAATGTGATGCGCAACAACCGAGCCAGCGACCGCGCGCTGGCCGCCGCCGAAGGCGCGCCGGAGCACGTCGTGGACTTCGTGTCGAAGATGTCGCGCGCGGCCAATCTGGCGTCGCAGCAAAGCGGCGTCCCCGCGCGCCTGATCATGGGCCAGGCGGCCCTGGAATCGGGCTGGGGCCAGCGCGAAATCAAGCACGCCGACGGCAGCACCAGCTACAACCTGTTCGGCATCAAGGCGGGCGCCAGCTGGAAGGGCAAGGTCGTCAACGTGCTGACCACGGAATACGAAGACGGCGTTGCTAAAAAGGTGACGCAACCCTTCCGCGCTTACGCGTCCTATGAGGAGTCGTTCGCGGACTACGCGCGCCTGATCGGCAACAGCCCGCGCTACGAGGCCGTCACCCAGGCGCGCAACGAGATCGACGCGGCCCGCAAGATCCAGGACGCGGGCTATGCGACCGACCCGCGCTATGCGCAGAAACTGATCGGCATCATGGGCCAGCTCCGAGGGGCGGCAACGCGGGTGGAAAATTCTCGCCAGATGTTGGAAGGACTCTAAATTTGGACGATCTCCTGCCGTTAATGGAGTATCCAGAGATAACAGCTGCGGTTACATACGGGGCATTGTCAGCATGAATTTGTATAAAACGGCATTGGGCGGGCTGAACGCCGCACAGGCGGGTTTGGCCACCACCAGCCACAACATCAACAATGCCACCACGGTTGGCTACAACCGCCAGCGCGTGATGACGTCCACCGCCGGCGCGCAAGCCACCAGCAACGGGTACATCGGCCGCGGCGTCCAGGTCGACACCGTCGTGCGCAGTTACGACAGCTTCCTGTACAAGCAGCTGGTCGGCGCGCAGGGCAGCGGCGCTCAACTGCAGGCGCAACTGGATCAGGTCTCGCAGGTCAATAACCTGTTCGCCGACCGCACGGTCGGCATCGCCCCGGGCCTGACCAATTTCTTCACCAGCATGAACGCGGTGGCCAGCAAGCCCGCCGACCCGGCCGCGCGGCAGGATTTGCTGGGCAAGGCGAACAGCCTTGCCACCCAGATCCGTTCCGCCTACACGGAAATGCAGAATCAGCGCGAAGGCCTGAACACGCAGATCACGTCCACGGTCGAGCAGGTCAACAGCTATCTGACCCGTATCGATGACCTGAACACGCAGATTTCGCTGGCGACCGGCAAGGCCGGCAATGGCCCGCCCAACGATCTGCTGGACCAGCGTGATCTGGCGGTGGCTGAACTGAACCAGCTCGTGGGCATCACCACGTACGAGCAAGGCGACAAGATCAATATCTCGTTGGCGAAGGGCGGCCAGGCGCTGCTGTCCGGCACCACGATCTATCCGCTGCAAGCCGTCCCGTCCTCCAAGGACGCCGGCCGCACGGTCCTGGCCTACACGTTGCCGGCAGGCGCCGGCAAGACCGTATCCGTCGAATTGGCCGACAGCGAAGTCACCGGCGGCAAGCTGGGCGGCCTGTTGCAGTTCCGCTCGTCCTCGCTGGACGTCATGCAGGCCCAATTGGGCCAGATGGCGGTTGGCCTGGCAATGTCGTTCAACGAACAGCACAAGCAGGGTCTGGACCAGAACGGCAACCCGGGCACGGATTTCTTCAGCGTCGCGTCGCCGGAAGGCGTGCCGAATACGCAGAACAAGAGCAACGCGCAGATTTCGGGCCAGTTCACGAACCTGTCCAACATCAACGCGAAAGACTACGAAATCTCGTTTGACGGCACGAACTATCAGGTCGTGCGCATGCCGGAAGGCTCCCAGGTCTACAACGGCCCGGCTACCGGCACACCGCCCAACGCGACGTTGAACATGGACAGCGAGATGGGTGTGACGCTGACGATCAGCGCACCGCCCCAGGCGGGCGATAAATGGTCGCTGTCGCCCACGCGCAACGCCGCGCGCGACATCGATGTCCTGATCAAAGACCCCGAGCGCATCGCCGCTGCGGACGCCGAAGGCGGCGACGCGAACGGCAAGAATGCGCTGAAGCTGGCGCAGCTGCAGACCGCCAAGGTGCTCGGCCACGGCACGATGAGCACCACGGACATGTTCGCGCAGGTCGTGAATACCGTGGGCGTGCAGACGGCGCAGGCCAAGTCGGCTGCCACGGCGCAGGCCAACCTGATCAAGCAGACCGCGGCGGCCCAGCAATCGGTGTCGGGCGTCAACCTGAACGAAGAATACGTGAGCCTGTCGCTGTATCAGGAGCAATACCAGGCCAGCGCCCGCATCATCGATGTGGCGAGCACCGTTTTTGACACGCTGTTGGGCCTGCGTGGCTGATCAGACCGTTGAATTGTGATGACTAAAAAGCATTTCGGAGTTGCACCATGCGCCTGAGCACCACGATGATGTACACGAATGGCCTGAGCGGCGTGCTCTCTCAGGAATCGGACATGAACCGCCTGGTCGAGCAAGTCGGCAGCGGTCGGAAATACCTGACGCCTGCGGATGATCCCCTGTCGGCATCGCTCGCCATCGGCGTGGCGCAAACGCAGAGCATCAATTCGACGTACGCGATGAACCGTCAGACGGCCAACACGAACCTCGGCCAGGAAAGCAATACGCTGGATTCCATCAAGAACGCCTTGCAGGAAGCGCGCACGCGTGTAATCCAGGCAGGCGGCGTGATGTCCGACAGCGATCGCCAGACCTTGTCGACGGCGCTCAAGAGCACGCGCGAAGCCCTGATGGGCCTGGCCAATACGACGGACGGCAGCGGCCAGTACCTGTTCTCGGGTAATGACGGTAGCGTCATGCCCTACACCAAGGACGCGTCCGGCAAGATCCAGTACAGCGGCTCCGTGGGCGAACGCACCGTTCAGGTCGACCAAAGCCGCCAGCTGTCGACCAGCGATCTGGGCGTGGACATTTTCGGCCGCGCCAACCCGGGTTCTCAGGCATATGTCGCGTCGACGCCTGCGTCCAATACCGGCACCGCCCAGTTCAGCGCCGTGTCCGTGACGCCGGGCAGCGGGAATCTGGACAAGAACTTCTCGGTGACTTTCGAGGCCGACGCCACCGGCGCGATAGGGTTTCGCGTCACGACGACGGACGCCAACGGCGGCAATCCGGTCACCGTGCCGGATCCGTCCCAGCCTGCGAAGGCCTACGCGCCGGGTACCGCGATCGATTTCGGCGGCGTTTCGATGGTGGTCACGGGCGAGCCCAAGGC
>NZ_DBHKZA010000073.1:0-6253 GCF_057314935.1 Achromobacter sp. | reverse complement strand
GCGCTGGATGCCACGGGTACGAAGAAGGGCCTGACCTACGCCAAGTCCCTGTCCGACCTGGAAGACCTGGACTACTACGCCGGCGCCAGCCAGCTTGCGTTGCGCCAGGTCGCATTGCAAGCCGCATCGGCGGCATTCATGACCATTCAGGGGTCCAGCCTGTTCAGCCGCAAGTAACGCGGCGGGACCCTGAAAAGCGCACGGATCGCGTGCGGAGATTTGCGCCCTTACGGACGCTTCTGGCCAAAGGCCGGGGCGTCCGTGGTTGCGTGCAGGGTAGGTAGTGTCGTTTCACGTTGCTTAACGCTCGGATATTTCATGCTTGTCAATTTGAAAGTTCGCACCTGTATCGTCCTGGTGCTGTTGCTCTTCACGGGCGCCATGTTCATATCCAATGGCGTGGCCTGGATGGGGTTGAACTCCAGCAACAATAAGCTGGAGCAGGTCAACGACGCCTATTCCAATCAGGGTACGCAGCTCAACCGCGCCAACGCCGCGCTCCTGCGCGGCCGGCTGTTGTTGGCGACGTCGCTGATGGACATGCAGCAGGGCAAGACCGAGCAGGCCAATGACCAGACCAAGCGCGCCGACGTCCTCATGCAGGAAGGCGCGAAGTGGCTCGACGAGTTCCGCAAGGCGCCGCGCATGGAGGGTTCCGAGGCGCTGGTGGCCAAGCTGGACTCGGCCTACAAGCAGTTCGACGACGTCTACAAGCGCCAAGCCGCCGCCCTGTCCAAGATGGCGGTACAGGATTACCTGGATCTGAATGACGCGGGCAGCGCCGCCAACACGGCGTTTCGCGAAGCCGTGAACGCGGTCTTGGAGTTCCTGGACAAGCGTACGGACGAACTGGTGGTCCAGGCAGAAGTCGACCACAACATCTCGCGTACCGTGACCATCGCGTTGCTGGCAATTGCGCTGGTGCTGGCGCTGGGTTGCTGGGTGTTCATCAACCGCACCGTGCTGCGCCCGCTGCACCAGGCAGGAGACCACTTCGACAAGATCGCGGGCGGTGATTTCACCGGCCGGATCGAGGTGCGCAGCACCAACGAGATCGGGCAATTGTTCGGCGCCATCAAACGCATGCAGGAAAGCCTGACGCGCACGGTAGCGATGGTGCGCCGCGGCGTGGACGAGATCAATGTGGGTTCGCGCGAGATTTCCGCAGGCAACACGGACCTGTCCAGCCGCACCGAGCAGCAAGCGGCGTCGCTTGAAGAAACGGCGGCATCGATGGAGCAATTGGCTTCCACGGTCAAGCAGAACGCGGACAACGCGCGCCAGGCGAACCAGCTGGCGGCCAGTGCGTCGGACGTAGCCGAGCGCGGCGGTTCGGCGGTGTCGGAAGTGGTCAGCACGATGCAGGGCATTTCCGCCAGCTCGCGCAAGATCTCGGAAATCGTGTCCGTCATCGACGGCATCGCGTTCCAGACCAACATCCTGGCCCTGAACGCGGCGGTGGAAGCCGCGCGTGCAGGCGAGCAGGGCAAGGGCTTTGCGGTGGTGGCGGGCGAAGTTCGCTCGCTGGCGCAGCGCAGCGCGCAGGCGGCCAAGGAAATCAAGGGCCTGATCGAAGACTCGGTCACCAAGGTGGGCGCGGGTTCGCAGCAGGTGGAACGTGCGGGCGCGACCATGCAAGAGATCGTGTCGTCGGTCAAACGCGTGACGGACATCATGGGCGAGATCTCGGCGGCGTCCGAAGAACAGTCCAGCGGCATCGACCAGGTCAACCGCGCTGTGTCGCAGATGGACGAAGTGACGCAGCAGAACGCGGCATTGGTGGAAGAGGCGGCAGCGGCTGCCGGCTCCTTGCAGGAACAAGCCCAGCGCCTGTCCGAAGCGGTTGCGGTGTTCAAGATCAATGCCGGTGAAGTGATCGAAGTGCCGGCCCATCAGTTGGCGCAACAGCCCGGCGCCCCGCGCATGCCCGCGCCGAGGGCACCGGTTGCGCCGGCGTCCCGCCCGGCGGCGCCTGCCGCACGCTTGGCCAAGCCGGCCGCGCCGGCCCAACAGGCACCCCAAAGCGCTTCCCAAGCGGCGACGCAAACGGCTTCGCAGGCGACTCAAGCTTCTCAGGCGGAAGGTGACGAGGGTGAGGCGCAGGCCGCAAAGCCCGCGCCTCGCAAGACTCAAGTGGCCCGTCCCAAACCCGCTGCCTCGGCCGCCACGGTGGCGCGTCCCTTGCGCCGTCCGGCCACTCGCGCGGACAGCGCCACGGATGCCGCGCCGCCCGCATCCGCCGCCAGCCGCAGGCCGCCGCCCGCGGACGATGATTGGGAGTCCTTCTGACGGGATGACCCGCTCGGTGCATTGAACAGGCAGTAGCACACGCAATACCCCCCTTTACGGTCCGGCGGCCATAGTGCGCCGCCGGGACGACTACCGGAACTATCGGAAATGTTCAGCAATCTGAAGGTGCGCACGGGCTTGATGCTCGCTCAGTTGGCAGTTGCCCTGGCCGCACTGGTTGCCATTGCCCTGGGCTGGAACAGCATGCGTTCCAGCGCCGACACGATCAACGCCCTGGATTCCTTGAGCGTCCAGCAAAGCAACCTGATCAAGGATGCCTATACGCAGATGCTGCGCGCGACCATTCGTGCGGACATCACCGCCGCGCAGCGCGCAGCGGGCGACGCCAACGGCGCGGCCGAAAACTCGCGCACCGTGCAGCAACTGATCGCCGACGCGAAGAAGAAGATGGAAAGCTTCAAGGCGATCCCCAAGGTGACGACGCTTGGCAAGGCCGCCGAGGGCGACCTGCTGACGTCGTTCAACACGTTCTCCGAAGCGCTGCAGTCCATGATGGGCGCACTGGACAAGGGTGATTCGGCCGCTTATCTGTCCTTGAAGAACACCAAGGCGGGCGCGGCCAGCGGCGCGTTCTCCAAGCAGTTGACCGAATTCGCCAACGATATCAATGCCTTCAGCGAACAGCAGGTGCAGTCCGCGCGCAGCCAGACGTCGACGATGGCCTTTGTGTATCTTGGGCTGGCCGCGCTGATCCTGGTGGTGTCGCTAGGCGCGTTCCTGTTCATGAACCGCGTGATCCTGCGGCCGTTGCGCACGGTCAGCGACAGCTTCGACAAGATCGCCGGCGGCGACCTGACGGTGCGCGTGGACGTCAATTCGTCCAACGAGATCGGCCAGTTGATGGCGGCGGTCAAGCGCATGCAGGAAAGCCTGGCACGCACGGTGTCGACCGTGCGCCGCGGCGTGGATGAGATCAACGTGGGCTCGCGCGAGATTTCCGCGGGCAATACGGACCTGTCCAGCCGCACCGAGCAGCAAGCGGCGTCGCTTGAAGAAACGGCGGCATCGATGGAGCAATTGGCTTCCACGGTCAAGCAGAACGCGGACAACGCGCGCCAGGCGAACCAGCTGGCGGCCAGTGCGTCGGACGTAGCCGAGCGCGGCGGTTCGGCGGTGTCGGAAGTGGTCAGCACGATGCAGGGCATTTCCGCCAGCTCGCGCAAGATCTCGGAAATCGTGTCCGTCATCGACGGCATCGCGTTCCAGACCAACATCCTGGCCCTGAACGCGGCGGTGGAAGCCGCGCGTGCAGGCGAGCAGGGCAAGGGCTTTGCGGTGGTGGCGGGCGAAGTTCGCTCGCTGGCGCAACGCAGTGCGCAGGCGGCCAAGGAAATCAAGGGCCTGATCGAAGACTCGGTCACCAAGGTGGGCGCGGGTTCGCAGCAAGTGGAGCGCGCGGGCGCGACGATGCAAGAGATCGTGGCCTCGGTCAAGCGCGTGACGGACATCATGGGCGAGATTTCGGCGGCGTCCGAAGAGCAGTCCAGCGGCATCGACCAGGTCAACCGCGCCGTGTCGCAGATGGATGAAGTGACGCAGCAGAACGCGGCCCTGGTGGAAGAAGCGGCCGCTGCCGCGGGGTCCCTGCAGGAGCAAGCTGAGCGTCTGGCCCAGGCCGTGGCCGTATTCAAGGTCAACGCAGGCGAAGTGATTGAAGTGCCGGCCCGCCAACTGGCGCAGCAGCGGCCCGCAGCGCGCGTTGCCGCTCGCGTGTCGGCGCCTGCCGCGGCCGCGCCAGATGCGTCCGCCGTCCAGGCCCCCGCCGCCAAACCGGCGCCTGCCGCACGCCTGACGCATGCGGCGCGCGCCAAGCCGGCGGCAGCCGCCGAGGGCGCCACGGCGGCGCGTCCGCTGCGCCGTCCGGCGCCGCGCGCGGCAACTGCCGCCAACGACGCCAAGCCGGCGCCGGCCGCCAGCCGCCGCCAGGCGCCGTCGGACGACGATTGGGAATCTTTCTGATACCGGCGTTGCCGGTGAATGGGTAGGGTATGCGAGGCTATATACAACTTCTGGCGGCTGCCGCCATCGCGGTACTGCTGGCCGGCTGCGCGGCGACGGGTCATAACTTCGACCCGGGCAAGTTGTCGACCCTGACGCCGGGCCAGACCACGCTGGAAGAGGCCTCGCGCGCGCTGACCGCGCCGCCGGACAAGGTATACAAGCAGACCGACGGCACGCTTCTGGCCCTCTGGTCCTTCAAGATCACGTTTATCGCTGACGGCCTGTACAGCCGCAAGGAAGCCCTGCTGCAGTTCGGTCCGGACGGCCGTTTGATGCGGCTGGTCGACAGCACCAATATTCTGCTGGAGCCTTGGGAACGCCAGAAGTTGTTGGGCCCTGCACCCGCGCCTGAGTTGAATCAGGCCTGGCCGCCGGCGCCCTTGGCCGAGCCCGAGGTGCAAACCATCTACATACCCGGCCCGGGCGAACCGGCCGGGTTGGCGCCTGCGAACAAATAAGTCTTGTTGTAGTTCGGCAGAGAGCATTGCGGCGCAAGCCGCAATGACCGTCGCCCTGAATGTACACCCCATGTAACAGGGCGTGTCGGCAGGGTGGTTTTTCATTTGGTCAGAGCAGTTCCTGAGGGATGGGGAAAAAATATGGAAGCGAGTCTCGAATCCGGCGCGAAGGCCGGCAAAGGCGGCAAGAAAAAGGCCGCGCGCGCGCCTAAGGTGAAGCGCAAGCTCCGGTTGCGCGATGCCCGCGTCGGTACGATGCTGCTGTGGGTCATGGCGTTCTTCGCGATCTTGATCGCGGCGGTGGGCGGCCTGGCTGCGTTTTTCCTGCAGCACAATTACGAATCCATCCGCGAAGTCAACGCACTGACCGAGCGCGCCAAGCAAGTCGAAGTGATCAACAGCGACATGCTGCGCGCCCGCGTGAGCCTGATGGTGGCGGCGCGCCACCTCCAGGAATCCGGCTGGGGCAGCGGCGAGAACTCGGCCCGCGATGCGGCTGCCGCCCTGAAGGGCGCGACTGACCTGCTGACGGGCGTGCGCGCCCGCTTCGCCGACTTCCAGAAGAACATGCTGCAAGACGACACGGGCCGCCAGCTGTCCATGAACCTGGTCCGCCGCTACCGCTCGTACATCGACGACGGCGTGGACACCATGGTGGAAGCCTTGCGCAGTGAAGACTACTCCACGTTCTACATGGTGAACAACGAATACGGCACGCCGCGCAGCGCCGCCTTCATCGAGGCGCTGAACGATTTCGGCAAGTACATCGGCGACCAGCAGCAAGCCACGATCGACCAGGCCGAGGCGAACTTCAATCGCGCCATGGTGGCTGTGGGCATCGCAGTCGGCCTGGCGCTGCTGTTGATGGTGTTCTGCCGCATCCTGTTCGGCCGCCTGGTCGTGCGCCCGCTGGTGGAAGCTGGCCAGCATTTCGACAAGATCGCCGCTGGCGACCTGACCAGCCGCGTCGAAGTCCGTTCGCACAACGAAATCGGCCAGCTGATGGCGGCGGTCAAGCGCATGCAGGAAAGCCTGACCCGCACGGTGGCGACGGTGCGCCGCGGCGTGGACGAGATCACCGTGGGCTCGCGGGAAATCGCCGCAGGCAACACGGACCTGTCCAGCCGTACGGAAGAGCAGGCCGCGTCCCTCGAGGAAACCGCGGCGTCGATGGAAGAACTGGCCTCCACGGTGAAGCAGAACGCGGACAACGCGCGCCAGGCGAACCAGCTGGCGGCAAGCGCGTCGGACGTAGCCGAGCGCGGCGGTTCGGCGGTGTCGGAAGTGGTCAGCACGATGCAGGGCATTTCCGCCAGCTCGCGCAAGATCTCGGAAATCGTGTCCGTCATCGACGGCATCGCGTTCCAGACCAACATCCTGGCCCTGAACGCGGCGGTGGAAGCCGCGCGTGCAGGCGAGCAGGGCAAGGGCTTTGCGGTGGTGGCGGGCGAAGTTCGCTCGCTGGCGCAACGCAGTGCGCAGGC
>NZ_DBHKZA010000072.1:13950-30971 GCF_057314935.1 Achromobacter sp. | reverse complement strand
TGCTGGCCGCCCGAGAGCGTGGACGCGCGCTGAAATGCATAGTCGTCTATACCAACCTGGGCAAGCGCTTCCAGGCCCTGGCGCACTTCGCCGCGCAGGAACCAGCGGGTCAGGCTGCGCCACAGCGGCACGCGCGGCAGCATGCCGGTCAGGACATTGGTGATGACCGGCAGGCGGCCCACCAGATTGAATTGCTGGAACACGAAACCGATGCTGGCGCGCGCGGCGCGCACATTGCGGCTCAAGCGGCCGTTCTGCTGGATCTGCTGGCCATTGACCTTGACGCTGCCTTGACCCGGGTCTCCGGCGACAAAGCCCGCCAAGTGGCGCAGCAGCGTGGATTTGCCCGAGCCGGATGCGCCCAGCAGTGCCACCATTTCCCCGTCGGCCACTTGCAGGCTGACGTTGTCCAGCGCCTTGGCGCCGGCATGGAACGTCTTGCTCAAGTTCTGCACTTCGATGGCGTACGTCATCGTCTGATCCCCTTGTCTGTGTTCATTGCGGCATTCTGTTTTCGCCGCATGACAGCGCGATGACCTGAGGATCGAATCATTTGCCGGAAAATAAGGGGTCAGCAACAGACTGAAAGACCTGCGTCATAAATGGCCCGGCCGGCGCGTTGCGCGGCCTTGCGGCGCGGGTATATTCGAAGAGTTCTCCCCACTTGCCTGGCGCTCATCATGATCAAAGGTTCCTGCCTGTGCGGCCGCGTTGCTTACGAGATCAACGGCCCTCTCACCGACGCCCTGAATTGCCACTGCGTCATGTGCCGCAAGTCCCACGGCGCAGCGTTCCGCAGCCGAGCGTCGGTTCAAGCCTCCGATTTCCGATGGACGAAGGGCGAGAACCACGTCACCTGGTATGCGTCGTCGCCGGGCAACTACCGCGGCTTCTGCGAAGCCTGCGGCACGCCGCTGCTCAGCCGCTTCGACCAGACGCCGGATACCTACGGCCTGCCTCTGGGCGCGCTGGATGACGATCCTGGCATCAAGCCCTCTGCGCATTGCCACGTGGCCGACAAGGCCCCCTGGTTCGACATCACGGACGCCTTGCCGCAGCACCCGCATGAATTCCAGGGCGCAGGCGAGACCCGCAAAGAGGCCGTTACCTAAAAATTCAACCAAGTGGTTGAATTTGGTTGGGCGCTGATATATATTCAACCTTATGGTTGAATTTATCCCCGTTCCCGCTCTGGATGCCGTCTTTCGCGCGCTGGCCGACCCCACGCGCCGGGACATGCTGCGCAGTCTGGCGCAAGGGGATCAGACCATCGGAGAGCTGGCGGCGCCCCTGCGCATGAGTTTTGCCGGCGCCTCCAAGCATGTGCAGACCCTGGAACGCGCCGGCCTGATCCGGCGCACCATCCACGGCCGCACCCATGTGTGCAGCCTGAATCCGGAACCCATGGCCGAGGCGATGGAATGGCTGCGTTTCTATGAACAGTTCTGGGCGGGCAGACTGGATGCGCTGGCATGCGCACTGGCCTCCCATCCCGCCCCGCCCCTAGGAGAGCAACATGAGTGATCACGGCGTCGTCCTGGATCCCACGACCCTGCGCTTTACCCGCCAGCTTCCCGCCAGCGTGGAAACCGTATGGGCGTTCCTGACCGAATCCGAAAAGCGGGGCCGCTGGCTGGCCACCGGCGACATGGAACTGCGCGAAGGCGGCGGCGTGACCCTGCGTTTCGTGCACGCCGATCTGTCGTCCGTCGCCGAACCCACGCCGGACCCGTACAAGGCCTACGAGAACGGCGTCACGACCCATGGCGTGATCACCCGCTGCGAGCCGCCCCGGCTGCTGGCGTTCACCTGGGGCGGATCCAAGGGGGAACCGTCCGAAGTGACATTCGAGCTGTCGGCCCAAGGCGAAGGCACGCTGCTGGTGCTGACGCACCGCAAGCTGAACTCCCGCGACGACATGGTCGACGTGGCGGGCGGCTGGCACACCCATCTGGGCGTGCTGTCGGCCAAGCTGGAGGGGCGCGAACCCGGCCCGTTCTGGTCGGCGCACCACCGCTGGGAAGCCGACTACCAGGCGCGCATCCCCGGGGCGTAGAGTCGTTCAGTAGCAACTATCACGGCGCAGCGGCAGATAAATACTGGCTAATCGCTGCGCTTTGCAGTAACATAAGTCCGTGATTTTTCCGCAAAAAACCGGGCTTCGGTCACTCTGCGTGCCAACCTGTATCCCTTCGGGTCACCCCCAAGATACTCAGGCTGCCCCCGGTTTGGTTGAGATTATTACGAACGGCGCCGCAGCATTATTGTGCCGCCCGGCGTTGCAACAATCGCCCCCACCCGCTTTCTCCGGCGCTGTGCGCTTGCACGGCGCCGCGACCAAGCCGCGCACCGCGCGCATATTGCCCACGCTGCGCGAGTATCCGTCATTTCAGACATCCACTAGGGATGCCGTGGCCCTTACCCGCGCTTGCCCGAACGTTTTACGTTCAAACCGCTGGACCTGGTTATTTGAGTCCAACGCGCTTGCCGCCTCGCGCGGCGCGTCATGCCGCCGGCCTGGCTGCGCGTATTGATCAAGGAGTAGTGAATGGCTAAAGAAGAACTCATCGAATTGGATGGCATCGTTGACGAAGTGCTGCCCGATAGCCGCTACCGCGTCAAACTGGACAACGGCATCGAAGTCGGCGCCTACGCCTCCGGCCGCATCCGCAAGCACCGTATCCGCATCCTGGCAGGCGATCGCGTCACCCTGGAAATGTCGCCCTACGACCTGACCAAGGGCCGCATCAACTTCCGCCACAAGGACGAGCGCGCTCCCGCTCCGCATCGTCCCCAGCAGTACCGCCGTTAAGCCAGGGCTCCAGGGCCGGCCCGAGGCCGGCTCCCTGCCCCGATTTCGCGCGGGCTGCTTAAGCCCGAACCGCGACATGCCGTAATGCGTGGAACGTCCGTTCGTGAAAGAATGGCGCGCTTGCCAGGCGCAATGTCTGGCGGGATACGCATGAAGCAAGATGGATCTTAAAGAAGAGTTGCAAGCCGCCGCCGACCAGCTTTCCCTGGCACGAAGAAAATTCGTGAAAGGGGAGGAAGGCCTGCGCCTGCTCAACCAGTCGCGCGAAGCGTTCATCAACAGCCTTCGCAATACCGGCCTGACCTACGCCGAAGCCAAGATCAAGTACGACAACTGCCTGGATGAGCAGGAAGCCCAGCAACACCATGTGCGCCAGCAGATGGAATATGCCGAGCGGATGCACCAGTTCGTGCTGAACAAGATCGCGCAGCAGACCGCCACGGCCTGACGATCAGGGCTTGAACGCCCCGATGAAGATGGCGGGATCGACCCGCGCATCGTTCAGGCTGACGTTCCAGTGCAGGTGCGGCCCGGTCGCCCGGCCCGTCGCCCCCACCTTGCCCACCACCCCGCCTCGCGGCACCTCGTCGCCCACTTTCACGTCGATGGCCGACATGTGGCAGAACATGCTGACAAAGCCCTGCCCGTGGTCGACGAATACCGTCTTGCCATTGAAGAAGTAATCCCCCACCAGCACGACCACGCCCGCCGCCGGCGCCTTGATCGGCGTGCCCGCCGGCACGGCGAAGTCCAGGCCCGAATGCGGATTGCGTTCCTGCCCGTTGAAAAAACGGCGCAAGCCGAACGGGCTGGACAGGCGGCCGCCGCTGACCGGGCGGTCCAGCAGCAGGTTGCTGGGCGTGACGCCGGCCCGGTACGTCCGGTTGGCCGCGCTTTGCTCGGCCATCTCGCGTTCGATGCGCTTCATGTCGTCCGGATTGGGGTCGACCTGGCGCGGGTTCTTCAGGGTGATGTGCTGCGCCACGTATTCCTTGGCGCCCACCTTGAATGGCAACTTGCGCTGGCCCTTTGCGTCGCTGACCACCACCTGCTGTTCGCCGGGCTTCACGCTGAGCGGAATGCCGACCACGGCGATCCACTGCTTGCCCTCTTCCCGCACGACCAGCACGCGCCGGTCCAGGAAGCTCACCTCGGGTGCGCGGTCGGCATCCCCCAGGGCCAGGACGGCCACGCCGCCGGGCACGGGCGCATTCAGTTTGCGCGAAATGAAGCCTTGCTGCGCTTGCGCGCGCGCGGGCAACCCGAAGCTGACGGCGGCAGCGGCCAGACCCGCCCGCAAGACCGCGCGGCGATTGAACATGGCGCTTACAGGCACAGGTTCGCCGGTTCGATGATGCTTTGGTCGCGGCGGGCGATGCGCGTGGACAGGCGGGTTTCGGTCTTGCCCTTCCAGGTCGTGGTCGTCAGCACGGCTTCAACGCCCAGGCTGTCTTCCTGGACCAGCTCGAATCCGTTGCGCACGGCGTTCTGCTTGAAGTTGACGCCCTGGTTCTTCCAGGCGTTGGCCACACACGTGGTGTAGTCCTCTGCCGTGCGCTGGGTCGAGCCGTAGAAGACGGGGTCGCGCTGGCGCACGTCTTTGACATTGGCGCAGGCCGTCAACGCGGCCAGGACGGTAAGGGACAGGGCGAAACGAACCTTCATGACGGTAAGACTCTCAAGCAGGAGGGGTGGACAGGGGCGGCCAAAACTATAACGCAGCAGCCGTTCAGGACTGCGGTGCGCGGCGGGCCGATTTGGGGCGGAACGCGTCGATGACGCTGGGCTGCGTCTCGGCGTAGGGGCCACCGATCAGGTCGATGCAATAGGGGATGGCGGCGAAGATGCCCGGCACCAGCACGGCCCCGTCTTCGCCCTTCAGCCCTTCCAGCGTCTCGCGTATGGACTTCGGCTGGCCGGGAAGGTTC
Source organism: Achromobacter sp. (assembly GCF_057314935.1). Taxonomy (NCBI): domain Bacteria; kingdom Pseudomonadati; phylum Pseudomonadota; class Betaproteobacteria; order Burkholderiales; family Alcaligenaceae; genus Achromobacter; species Achromobacter sp. The sequence goes on along the minus strand of NZ_DBHKZA010000072.1, from coordinate 26,231 downwards.
ACGATCAGGGCGGCGTGGGACGGGGTTTCGCGGATGACGGCGACTTGCCGCGACAGGATGGCGGTGGGCACGAAGCGCAGGCTGATCTGGCGCATCTGTTCACCGAAACCGGGCATTTCCTTGGTGGCGACGGCCAGCGTGGCCTCGGGCGTGACGTCGCGCCTGGCCGGGCCGGTGCCGCCGGTCGTCAGCACCAGGTCGCAGCCGCAAATGTCCACCAGTTCGATCAGCGTCTCGGAAATTCGGGCCGGCTCGTCCGGAATCAGCCGGTCCACCGCCTGCCAAGGCGAGGCCAGCGCGGACCCCAGCCATTCCCGCAGGGCTGGCAGGCCTTGGTCCTGATAGGTGCCGGAGGAGGCGCGGTCAGACACGGACACCAGGCCGATGATCAGGTCGTCGGGATGGCGGCGGGCGATTCGGGTCGTGGCGGTCATGGGCGGTTGCGTCTTGGAAGGGGATAAAAGGCGTATTCGGCGCCGGAGGACGGCGCACGGCGCGGTCAATCATGGAAATCCAGAAGAACCGCGCGATGTCGATGCTATCGCATTCTTTCCCAGGAGGAAGCGCGCATGCTGCCGGGCCAGGCCGCTCGGGGCTGTCGCAAAAATGCGAATTGGCCCCGCCCCCGGTTTCTCGCGCTTGTTTCGGTCATACGCGCTGGATAACATCCGCTAACAATCTAATCCGATATCGCGCCCGGCCTCCCCGCCCCATCCATGTTCAAACGCACTCTACGGCAGCATGCGCTGGCCGCGGCGCTGGCCCTGTCTGCGGCCGCCGCTTGCGGCTGGTGGGCCTGGCATTCGCTGGCGCTGAAAACCGAACCCGTGCCCGCAGCGGCCCCGGGGATCTATATCCCGAACCTGGGCAACACCCTGCAGGACCAGACGCGCAACCTCTCGCGCATGAGCCAGGCGCTGCGCACGGGCGACCGGCTGGTGATCCTGGGGTCGTCCGAACTCACCAGCAACGACCTGCGCTTCGTGCCGTACCGTTATCTGGCCGACGAGTTGCAGATGCCCGTGCTGGCTTACGGCCATTCGGGCTTCCAGTCCCTGGGCATGCAATTGGTGCTGGCCGCGCTGGCCGATGACCTGTCTCCGGCATCCCGCGTCGTCGTGATGCTGTCGCCCGGGTGGTTCGATGGCGATGGGGGATTGGGCGCGGACGAACTCAAGGAGCACGCCAACCCGCTGCTGCCGCGCCTGGTGAAGCAGCCCGAAGGCCGGGCGGCGCTTGCGCGCTGGATGCGCGACAAGGGCGATGCCGGCGTGGCCTGGTCCATGGTGGCCGAGCAGGCCTATGTGTTCCGCCAGCGCCTGGTGGACCTGTGGACACCCGCCTATGCGGCGCCGGCGCCCGAACGCGAACGCGAAGGGCCGGCCGCCGCCGCTCGCGTGGTGGACTGGGATCTGCTGGCCAGCCAGGCCCAGGAGGCCGAACAGAGCCAAATGGGCGGCAACCGCTACGCGGTCCGCGACGAATTCTTCAATAAATACCTGCGCGCGATTCCCGAGGGCGGCAAGACCGCCTACCAGCCCCAGCCGCTGACCGGTCGCGACGAACTGCGGGAATTGACGGCCCTGATGGCGCTGCTGCGCCAGCACGACGTGAATGCGCTGTTCGTGATGCAGCCGCTGCACCCGATGGTCTTCAAGGACCTGGCCCGCTTCGAACCCATCCAGCGCGACGTGGCTGCGCTGTGCCAGCGCTACGCGATGACGTGCATGGACATGTACAGCGCCCCCTTCGAAGTCGGCATGCTGCGCGACGTGCAGCACCTGGGCGAACTGGGTTGGCTGCGGGTCAATCAGAAGATCGCCCAGGTATTCCGGCCATGAGAGGCGCCCGCAAATGAAACGAACCCTTTGGCTGTGCCTGCTGTATCTGGGCGTCCTGGCGGTGATGCTGATCCAGGCCGATACCTCGGCCAATCTGGGCAAGCCCATGGAAATCGAGTTCCAGTACTCGAAGTTCTGAATCCGGCGGTTCCTACGGGGCGGCAGTGGTTTTCCGACGCAACCAGGGTCAGGTCACAAATCTGCAATAATCGGCTCCTCTCGCCGGAACCTCGCCCCCCGCCTCCATGTTCGACCTCTTCCATGGCCTAGATCTCTGGGTCGGCCTCAGTCTTGTGCTGGCCCTGACATTCGTCCTGGCCTTCGAATTCATCAACGGCTTCCACGACACGGCAAATGCCGTGGCCACGGTCATCTACACCAAGGCCATGCCGCCCCATCTGGCGGTGGTGCTGTCGGGCATCTTCAACTTCCTGGGCGTGCTGCTGGGCGGCGTGGGCGTGGCATACGCCATCGTCCACCTGCTGCCGGTGGAACTGCTGATCAATGTGGATACCGGCCGCGGGCTGGCCATGGTGTTCGCCATGCTGGCCGCCGCCATCGCCTGGAACCTGGGCACCTGGTATTTCGGCATCCCCGCTTCCAGCTCGCACACCCTGATCGGCTCAATCCTGGGCGTGGGCCTGGCCAATGCGCTGATCACCGACCTGCCGCTGGCCGATGGCGTCAACTGGGGCAAGGCCGTCGATATCGGGCTGTCGCTGGTGGCCTCGCCGATCGCCGGATTCCTGGTGGCGGGCGGCTTGCTGCTGCTGCTCAAGCGCTGGCTGCCACTGTCCAAGATGCACAAGACGCCGGATCAGCGCCGCGCGATCGACAACAAGAAGCACCCGCCGTTCTGGAACCGCCTGGTGCTGGTGCTGTCGGCCATGGGCGTGAGCTTCGTGCATGGCTCCAATGACGGCCAGAAGGGCATCGGCCTGATCATGCTGGTGCTGATCGGCATCGTGCCGGCCAATTTCGTGCTGGACACGACCAGCACCACCTACCAGATCGAACGCACCCGCGACGCGGCGAACCACCTGAGCGTGTTCTACCAGCGCAACGAAGCCATGCTGGGCGACTTCCTGGCGCTCAAGCGCTCGGACGCCACCACCGAACTGCCGCGCAATTTCCGCTGCGACCCGGAATTGACCACGCCGACCATCGCCGCGCTGCAGGCCGACCTGGCCGGCGTCAGCAACTACGCCGACCTGTCCGCCGAAAAGCGCATCGACGTGCGCCGCTACCTGCTGTGCCTGGACGATACGGCCAAGAAGGTCTCGCGCATCGAAGGGCTGCCCGCCCGCGAACGCGCCGACCTGCAACGCCTGCGCGCCGACCTGACCGCCACCACCGAATACGCGCCCTTCTGGGTGATCGTGGCCGTGGCCCTGGCGCTGGGTGCGGGCACTATGGTCGGCTGGCGCCGCGTGGTGCTGACGGTGGGCGAAAAAATCGGCAAGCAGGGCATGACGTACGCCCAGGGCATGTCGGCGCAGGTAACGGCGGTGGCCGCCATCGGCCTGGCCAACGTGTTCAGCCTGCCGGTATCCACCACCCACGTGCTGTCCTCCGGCGTGGCGGGCACGATGATCGCCAACAAGACCGGGCTGCAGGGCAATACGGTACGCAACATCCTGCTGGCCTGGGTGCTGACCCTGCCCGCGTCGATGGGGCTGGCGGCCGGCCTGTTCTGGATCGGCGTGCAGATCACCGGCTGATCCCCCCGGGCCGTGCCGGCTATCTGCACGGCCCGCGCAACACTCTGGCTACCGCGCCAGGCTGTTTCCCGCCCCGGCCCGCGTCTACCATGACGCCATGGCGACTCAGACCCCCACCCTGCATTACATTTTCGACCCGCTTTGCGGCTGGTGCTATGGCGCTGCGCCGCTGGTGGACGCCGCCCGCGGCATCACGGGGCTGGCGGTTGCCGCCCATGGCGGCGGCATGATGACCGGCAGCAACCGCCAGCCCGTCACCGACGCGCTGCGCCGCTACGTGATGCCCCACGACGAACGCATCGCCGGCCTCACCGGCCAGGTCTTCGGCAAGGATTACTTCGACGGCCTGCTGCGCGACGCGGGCGCCGTCTTCGATTCCGAACCGCCCACCACCGCCGTCCTGGCCGCCGACACCCTGGCCGGCCGCGGGCTGGACCTGCTCAAACGCCTGCAACAGGCGCACTACGTGCAGGGCCTGCGCATCGCCGACCCCGGCGTGATCACGGCCCTGGCCCGCGACATCGGCCTGGACGGGGACGCTTTCGACGCCGCCTACGCGGCCGCCCAGGGCGCCGCCACCGCCGCGTACATCGCCGATAGCCGCAAGCTGCTGGCCCGCGTCGGGGGCACGGGCTTTCCGACCCTGGCGCTGGAGCAACAGGGCGCTTATGCGCTGCTGGAGCCCAGCCGCTACCTCGGCCGACCGGCCCAGTGGCAGGCGCACCTGCGCGAGCGCATCCAGGGCCGGGCCTGAGCCCAGGGCGCCGGCGCGGTCAGCCCTCTTCGATGTCGCCGTCCCGCTGCAAGGCCCGGTGCATCGCCGGGCGATTGCCCAGCCGCTCGACATAGGCGCCGAACACGGGCGATTCCGGAATCACCTTCACCTGCATCATGTATTGCAGGGAACCGCCCAGCACGATGTCGACCGCTGAAAAGTGGCTGCCCAGAAAATAAGGGCGCGCTTGCAGGACCCGGGTCAGCACCTGTTCGACCTCGTCGGCCGAACCCCAGCCGGGCGCGCCCCCTTCATGCGGCCGCTTGAACGCGCGCTCGACCATGGCCGGTTCAAACACGCCGGTGGAATAGGACAGCCAGGTCAGATAGGGGCCGCGATCCGCATCGCCCACCAGCGGCCCCAGTCCCTTTTCGGGGAACAGGTCCGTCAGGTACAGCGCGATGGCCGGGGTTTCAAACACCGGCACCCCGTCGTGCACCAGCGCCGGCACCTTGCGGTGCGGATGGATGTCGATGTAGTCCGCGGGCATGTGGCCCGCGCTGTCGGTGCCGCGGATGGACACCATTTCGGTGTCGTACGGCACCCCAAGTTCCTCAAGCAACCACAGGACCCTGAACGACCGCGAGCGCGGCGCATGGTAGAGCGTAAGCATGATCGGCCTCCTTGGGAGTCCGATCATTTTGCCTGGGCGGCCTCAGCCCGCCAAGGCCAGCAACACCCCGTATCCGCCCATGCCCAGCAACACGGCAACGCCCGTGTTGCTGACCAGGCGCGCAGCCACGCCCGTAACGACCAGCCCCCCCACGTAGGGGGCGATGCGGGCGGCTTGCGTGCCCGCGTCCAGCAAGTCCGGCACGATGACGGCCGCCGCGATGCCTGCCAGCAGGCTGGGACCCAGCGCGGCCAGGGCCGAGCCCTCGCGCGACAGGTGCCGCAGCAGGCGGCTGCGTTCGGACAGCATGAAGGGCAGCGCCCGCGTCAGGTAGGTGATCACAGCCATCGCGATCACCGCGCCCCAGAAACCCAAGCCGTCGGCGTTCATGCGGACCTCTTCAGGCGATAGGCGGCGCAGCCGATGACCGCGCCGATCAGGATGGCCAGGCTGGTGTGACCCATCGCGGCCACCACGCCGGCGCCCGCCACCGCGGCGATGACGGGCAGGCCCATGCCGCGCTTGGCGCTTTGGCACACCAGCGCCATGAACAGCGCCGGCAGGGCGAACCGCATCACCTGGGACAGCATGGGGTAATGGCGTTCCAGCCCGTCGCCGGCATAGACGCCGACGGCGGTACCGGCGATCCAGGTCAGCCAGGCGCCCAGGCCCAGCGCGATCATCCAGCCCTGGCGATGCCCGGCAGGCACGCTTTGCAGGCGGTTGAACGCGGTGGCGAAGACTTCATCGGTCAAGAGAAAGGCGACCTTCAGGCGGTCGCGCAGCGCCGCCGGCAGAAAGCGCGACAGCAAGGGGCCGTACAGCAGATGGCGCGCGTTCAAGAGTGAACACAGCGCCACCACCCACAGCCAGGGCGTGCCGGCCTTGATCGACGCCAGCAGCAGGAACTGGCTGGCGCCGGCGTACACGAATACGGAAATCAGGATCACTTGCAGAGGGGTCAAGCCTGCCGCGACGCCGGCGATGCCGAACGTCACCGCCACCGGAAAGTAGCCGATCATGACCGGCAGGCAGGATTTGAGCCCATCGATGCGCGCGCTGCCCGCCAGGGCATGCGCGGGGGAGGAAGACGTCTCCAAGGTGCTTTTCGCTTGTTTGTTGTGGCAAGGCAAGCGCGTAGTTTACCCACCCTGTTTTCCCCGGGCCGGGGCCCTGTCAGGGTTCCGGCGCGCCCAGCGCCCGCAAGTGCGCTTTCAGGCGCCGCACCTCCTGGCTCAGGTCCAGGATCAGCGCCACGGCGTCCAGGCTGGCGCCGAAATCGTGCTCCAGCCGGCGCGCGTGCAACGCGCGCTGCAGGTCGACGCTGTAGAAGCACCACTGCTCGGGCTGCGGGCCGCTGGCGTTGACGATGCCCACTTCGACCAACTGGGCGACCCATTCCACTTCCGCGCCGCAGGCGCGGGCCAGGTCGTCCGCGCTGAGCGGCTGCGATTTGCCCACGACGGTGGCGCTGGTGATGACAAGCTTGTTCATGGTCAGACCCCCAAGTGGCGCCGCGGGTTGAAAGGCACATCCTGCTGCAGCTTGCGGTAGGCCGCGCGCGCGGCCTCGCTATCGGCCGGCGGCAACACAAGGTCCAGCACCAGGTACAGGTCCCCCGGCGGGTCGCCGGGTATGCCGCGGCCGCGCAACCGCAGCTTGCGTCCGTTGCCGGAACCGGCCGGGATCGATACCTCGACCGTGCCGCCGGGCGTGGGCGTATCCACCTGCGCGCCCAGCGCGGCTTCCCACGGGGCGACGGGCAGCGTCATGTAGAGGTCGCGCCCTTCGGCCCGGTAACGCGGGTGTGGCTTGAAGCGCACTTCCAGGTACAGGTCGCCGTTTTCCCCGCCGCCATAGCCGGGCATGCCCTGCCCGGCCAGGCGGATGTACTGGCCTTCGCGCACGCCCGGAGGAATGCGCACACTGAGGGTGCGGGTCTTCATGTGGGGATGGCCCTGGTCGTCCATCTCCATCGACCTCAGGCTGATGTCGCGCGTGGCGCCCTTGAGCGCATCTTCCAGGTCCACTTCGATGGCGGCGTGGTGATCGTCGCCGCGCGCGCGGAAGTCTTGCTGACGCGCCCCGCCCCGCTGGCCACGGCCACCGAACAGCGAGGAAAAGAACTCGCTGAACTGAGCCTCGTCGCCAGGCGCGGCGCCGCGGTGGAACTCGAAACCTTCGTCCCAGCCGGGCGGCGGCTGGAAGCCGCCATCGGACGACACGCCGGCCGCCAGATTGTCGTAGGCCTGGCGCTTTTCCTGATCGCGCAAGACGTCGTAGGCTTCGTTGACGTCGCGCATGCGGGCCTCGGCGTCGCTTTCCTTGCTGACGTCGGGATGATATTTGCGGGCGAGCTTTCGGTAAGCGCGCCGGATCTCGTCTTCGGTGGCGCCGCGTTCCACCCCGAGAGTGCTGTAGTAGTCCTTGAACTCCATGTTCCAGCTCACCTTAAAGGTTTCGGCCGCGTCGGGCGGTGCCGCATCCGGCCTTGAATATCAAGAAGATAGGGGTTACGGACCGATTTTTCAATGCGCAAAATCAGGCGGCGGCAAGCGTGCATAATGTTCGGTTGCCCCGTCATCCGGGGGCATGGCCGGCAACTCGCGCTGGCCAGGATCAGCTACAGGAACCGATCGTGCTGGAAATCATCGACGTCGACTTCTCCAATCCGGAACATGGCCGCCAGGTGCTGGCCATGCTGAACGAATACGCCAGCGGCCCCATGGGCGGCAATTCCCCCCCTGCCCGCCTACGCGCAGCAGAACCTGATCGCGGAACTGGCCCGCCGCCCGACCGCGCACGCCCTCTTGGCCCGCGTCGACGGGCAGCCCGCGGGCGTGGCGATCTATCTGGAAGGCTTTTCCACCTTTGCCTGCCGGCCGCTGATCAACCTGCACGACCTGGGCGTATCGCCCCGCTTTCAGGGGTTGGGGGTGGGCAAGCAGTTGCTGGGCGCGCTGGAAGAACGGGCCCGCCAGATGGGCTGCTGCAAGATCACGCTGGAAGTGCTGGAAGGCAACGCCGTCGCCCAAGGGCTGTACCGAAAATTCGGCTTCGAGGGCTACGCGTTGGACGACACCACCGGCCGCGCGATGTTCTGGCAAAAGAAACTTGTAGCCTGAGTGGCGTAGTATCCAAGTTTTACCGGTCGGTTTTCCCTCACCCCTCCGTCCGGACCTTACCGCAGGATTCACGATGAAGATGAGCAACATCCCCTTCGGCACCACGGACTGGTCCGAGGTGGAACGCACCGAACACGCCGGCGATACCGGCATGGCCTACTGGCGCACCCGCCAATTCGGCGACCTGCGGGTCCGCATGGTGGAATACACCGCGGGCTACCTGGCCGACCATTGGTGCAGCAAGGGCCACATCCTGTTCTGTCTGGAGGGCGAGCTGCATACCGAGCTGGAAGACGGCCGGCAGTTCGTCCTGACCCCCGGCATGAGCTATCAGGTGGCGGACCAGGCCGAGCCCCACCGCTCGTCCACCGCCACGGGCGCCAAGCTCTTCATCGTCGACTGACGCGTCGGCGCGACACGCGAAATTGCAATTGCGTTACGCTTTGCAATTCATGCGGCGCGCCGCCAGCCGTCGGATCCGCACCACCCACCACGACCCCGCCAGACCGGAGACAAGATTTGGGCGCCCCGATTACGCTTTACGTCGATTCCCTGTTTCTCAGCCCTTACGCCATGTCGGCCTATGTGGCGCTGACTGAAAAGAAATTGCCCTTCGAAGTGCGCCCGATCGATCTGGAAGCGGGCGAACAGCGGATGCAGCCGTACCAGTGCCGTGCGCTGACGGCGCGCGTGCCCGCGTTGACGCACGAAGGGTTCAACCTGACTGAGTCCAGCGTCATCGCCGAATATCTGGAAGACACGTTTCCCGCGCCCGGGCATGCCGCGCTGTACCCCCAGGCCACGCGCGAGCGCGCTCGCGCCCGCCAATTGCAGGCCTGGCTGCGCAGCGACCTGGCTGCGCTGCGCCAGGAGCGCCCTACCGAGACGGTGTTCTACGGGGCTGCCGGCCAGCCGCTGTCCGACGCGGCCCACGCCGCCTCGGCCAAACTGATCCAGGTGGCCAGCTACCTGATCGGAGTGGGCCAGACATCCTTGTTCGACGAATGGTGCATCGCCGACACGGATCTGGCGGTCATGCTCAAGCGCCTGGCGCTGGATGATCTGCCCGACTCGTTGCGCGCCTATGCCGATGTCCAATGGCAACGGCCCTCCGTCCAGCAATGGCTGGAGCACAACGCCGCGGCGCGCGCCTGACGCCCCACGGAGCCGCGATGCAATTGCTGGATCACGTCTCCATCGCGGTTTCCCGCCTGCCCGACGCGCGGCCGTTCTATGACGCCATCATGCAGGCGCTGGGCGCGGCCAAGGTCTATGACGAGGCCGACGCCGTCGGCTATGGCGAACGCTGCGGCCCCGGCGACAGCGGGCACACCTACCTGTCCATCCTGGCGACGCCAGGCCTGGCGCCGGACGCCGGCGCCAGGCGCCATTGGTGTTTCAAGGCACCCGACCGCGCCGCCGTCGACGCCTTCCACGCGGCGGGCCTGGCCCACGGCGGCCGCGACGGCGGCGCCCCCGGATTGCGCGAGCACTACCATGCCCAGTACTACGCCGCCTTCCTGCTGGACCCCGACGGCAACCGCGTGGAAGCCGTCTGGCACGGCACGCGTTGACGCTCCGTGTCCCGCAACGATTTCGCAAGATTCGCAAGAAAGCTGAAAGAAGGGACAGTTAGCGCCCGAATTTGACCGGCATCAAACCTTTCCATGTTGCGACGCAGCATTCGATGCGGTGTAATGGGGAGGTCAACTCGGCCGGTTCCACTCGGGATCGGCCCGGCGGCCTTCCGCCGTCGGGAGCAACTTACAGGAGATCGCCATGGCCGAATCCGGCAACGATCGCGTCCCCACCCCGTCCTTCAATCCCTGGACGGCCGCCTACGAATATGCCGTGGATGCCTGGCAGCGGGGCGTGCTCTACGCAGACGTGCTGCGCCAGCGCGGCAACCAGTACCACGAACACATGGCCAAGCGCGCCCCGAACGTGCTCAGCATGGAATTCGAGCTGGTCCTGGATGGCCGCGAATTGCCGCGCCCCGTCAACTACGGGCTGTTGCGCATCAAGCCGCCGGCAGACGTGGAAACCGATCCGATCAAGCGCCCCTTCCTGGTGGTCGACCCGCGCGCGGGCCATGGCCCGGGCATCGGCGGCTTCAAGCCCGAAAGCGAAATCGGCGTGGCGGTGCGCGCCGGCCATCCCTGCTACTTCGCGACCTTCCTGCCCCAGCCCATGCCCGAGCAGACCGTCGAAGACGTGATGATGGCCGAAGCGCGTTTCCTGGAAGAGATCATCGCGCGGCACCCCGACGCGGAGGGCAAACCGGTCGTGGTGGCCAACTGCCAGGCAGGCTGGCAGATCATGATGACGGCCGCCATCCGCCCTGAGTTGTTCGGCCCCATCATCGTGGCCGGCGCCCCGCTGTCCTATTGGGCAGGCTGGCGCGGCATGAATCCGATGCGCTACGCCGGCGGCCTGCTGGGCGGCAGCTGGCTCACGGCGATGACCAGCGACCTGGGCAACGGCAAGTTCGACGGCGCCTGGCTGGTGCAGAACTTCGAAAACCTGAATCCGGCCAACACCTTGTGGTCCAAGCAGTACAACCTGTACTCCAAGGTGGACACGGAAGCCGACCGCTACCTGAGCTTCGAGAAATGGTGGGGCGGCCACGTCTTCCTGAACGGTCCGGAAATCCAGTACATCGTGGACAACCTGTTCGTGGGCAACCGGCTGTCCACGGCAGGGCTCGTGACCTCCGACGGCATCCGCATCGACCTTCGCAACATCCGGTCGCCGATCGTGGTGTTCTGCTCGAAGGGCGACAACATCACCCCGCCGCCGCAAGCGCTGGGCTGGATCCCCGACCTCTACCAGAACGAGGCCGAAGTGCTGGCGCACGGCCAGACCATCGTCTACGCCGTGCATGAAAGCATCGGCCACCTGGGCATTTTCGTATCCGGCAGCGTAGCCCGCAAAGAGCACCAGGAATTTACGTCGAACATCGACATGATCGACGTACTGCCCCCGGGCATCTACCAAGCCGAGATCGCCGACAAGACGCCGGACACCGCCAACGCGGACCTGGCTTTCGGCAACTACGTGCTGTCGTTCGAACAGCGCAAGCTGGACGACGTGCGCGCCATCGTCGACCGCAAGGAAGAGGACGACCGCCGCTTCGCCGCCGTGGCCCGCATCTCGGACATCAACCTGGGCATGTACCGCAGCTTCATGCAGCCGTGGTTGCGTGCGCTGGTCACGCCGCAGTCCGCGGAATGGAGCCAGCGCCTGCATCCGCTGCGCCTGCCCTATGAACTGATCTCGGACCGCAACCCGGTCATCGCCCCCATCGCCAAGATCGCCGAGCAGGTGCGCGAACAGCGCCAGCCGGTCTCGCCTTCCAATCCTTTCCTGATGGCGCAGGAAATGTTCTCGAACTGGGTCGAGACCAGCCTGAACATCTGGCAGGAACTGCGCGACTCCGCCGACGAACGCACCTTCATGGGGGTCTACGGTTCCCCGCTAGTGCAAGACTTGGCCGGCCTGGGCGCGCAATCCGGCCCTCCGCGCAAGCATCCGGGCGTGTCGCCCGAACACCGCCGCTTCATGGAAGAACGCGCCGCCGAATTGCGTTCGATGGTGCAGGAAGGCGGCCTGCGCGTGGCGGCGATCCGCATGCTGCTGTACGTGTCCGGCGCCGAAGGCGGCCTGGATGAACGCAGTTTTGCACTCATCCGCAAGATGCGGGCCGAATCCGACAACGCGTTGACCTTGCAGGAATTCAAGGACCTGACGCGCGACCAGGCTTTGATCCTGACGCTGGATTCGGATGCCGCCCTGCTTGCCATGCCGCACCTGCTGGAAGACTCGCCGGCCCCGGCGATCCGCGACGCGTTGGAAACGATGAAGCGCGTGCTGGAAGCGGCCGAACCGCTCAGCCCGGCGGCCCGCGAAAGCCTGGACGAGATGGAACGCATTTTCGTGGCGGCGGAGCGCCGTGCGCAAAAGCGCGATCACGCATCGGCGCCGGCCAGACTGCCGGCACCGGCCGTGGCACCGGCGCCTTCCGTGCCTGCCCTGAAACTGGTCCAGGCCGCCGCCGACGTGCCCGCCAAGAAGGCGCAACCGCACCACGCGGCGGCCGAATCGGCGGCAGCCGAGGTCGCGAAAGGCGTCACGACCAAGACCCCGGCAAAACGGACGGCCAGACCGGCACGCAAGCCGGCGACGACGGCCGCCGCGAAAACCGCC
>NZ_DBHKZA010000072.1:0-13850 GCF_057314935.1 Achromobacter sp. | reverse complement strand
CGGCGGCGACCAAGACGGCCGCTAAGCCGGCAACCAAGACCCCCAGCAAGAACGCGGCCAAGGCCGCCACTTCGTCCCCTGCGAAACGCGCCACCAAGACCGCAGCCCGTCAATCCGCCAAGGCCAAGACCGCATGACCCTGCCCACCTCGACGCATTACGACAAGCTCATCGCGCGCGCCCAGACGCTGGAGCCGGCCTTCTGCGCCATCGCCCACCCGTGCGACGAGCCCTCGCTGTCGGCCGCGCTGGAAGCCCGCGACCTGGGGCTGCTGCATCCCATCCTGGTGGGCCCGGAAAAGAAGATCCGCGACACGGCCGCCCAGTTCAAGCTGAACCTGGGCGATGCCCGCATCGTGGACGTGCCGCATAGCCATGCCGCCGCCGAGACCGCCGTGGCACTGGTGCGCAACGGCGAGGCCACCCTGCTGATGAAGGGCAGCCTGCACACCGATGAACTGATGCACGAAGTGGTCGCGCGCACGACGGGCCTGCGCAGCGGCCGCCGCATCAGCCACGTGTTCATCATGGAGGTGCCCACCTACGCGGAGCCGCTGTTCATCACGGACGCCGCCATCAACATCTTCCCCGACCTGGAAACCAAGGCCGACATCATCCGCAACGTGATCGACCTGCACCACGGCCTGGGCCTGGGTGAACCGCGCGTGGCGATCCTGTCGGCCGTCGAGCAGGTCACGCCCAACATCCCCAGCACCATCGAAGCCGCCGCGCTGTGCAAGATGGCCGACCGCGGCCAGATCGCCGGCGGCCTGCTGGACGGCCCGCTGGCGCTGGACAACGCGATCAGCCCGGACGCCGCCCGCATCAAGGGCATCCGGTCGCCGGTGGCGGGCGTGGCCCAGGTGCTGGTGGTGCCCGACCTGGAGGCCGGCAACATGCTGGCCAAGAACCTGACGTTCCTGGCCAACGCGGAAGCGGCGGGCATCGTGCTGGGCGCGCGCGTGCCCATCATCCTGACCAGCCGCGCCGACAGTCCGCGCTCGCGCCTGGCTTCCTGCGCGGTGGCGGCGATCTATGCCCACCACCTGAGCCAGCAAGCCGCCCGCCCGCTGGCTTGACGCCCGCCCCCACGCTACCGGATCCCAGAGCCATGAGCGACACCATCCTCGTCATCAACGCCGGCAGTTCCAGCATCAAGTTCTACCTGTACGACATCGACGACAAGCATGAGCTGGCGCCGCGCCTGGGCGGCCAGCTGGAAGGCATCGGCACCTCGCATCCGAAACTGCGGGTGCGCGACGCCGCGGGCAAAACCCTGGTGGAACGCGACATAGCGCCCAGCCACGCGCCAGACGTGCCCAACGGGCAGGAAGTCGTCGGAACCTGGCTGAGCGGCCACCTGGGCGGCGCGCCACTGGCGGTGGGGCACCGCGTCGTGCATGGCGGCCCCGACCTGTCCGAACCCGTCCTGATCGACGACGCGATCCTGGCCAAGCTGGACACGTTCACGCCGCTGGCGCCGCTGCACCAGCCCAACAACCTGGCGCCCATCCGCGTGATCCGTGAGAGGCGGCCCTGGATTCCGCAGGTGGCCTGCTTCGACACGGCGTTTCACCGCAGCCACTCCGACGTGGCCGACCGCTACGCGCTGCCCGAATCGCTGTACCAGGAAGGCGTGCGCCGCTATGGTTTTCACGGCCTGTCCTACGAATACATCGCGCAGCGCCTGCGCCAGGCCCTGCCCGAACTCGCGATGGGCAAGATCATCGCCGCGCACCTGGGTTCGGGCGTGTCCGCCTGCGCCATGCATGAAGGCAAGAGCGTCGACAGCACAATGGGATTCACCGCGCTGGAAGGCCTGCCGATGGGCACGCGGCCCGGCCGGCTGGATCCGGGCGTGGTGCTGTGGATGATGGAACGCGGCATGGACCACGACCAGATCGAGCACCTGCTCTATCACGACTGCGGCATGAAAGGCCTGTCCGGCATCAGCAACGACATGCGCGAACTGCTGGCCAGCGACGCGCCATCGGCCCAGTTGGCGTTGAAGTATTTCGCCTGGCGCGTGGCCGAAGGCATGATCGGCCTGGGCTGCGCCATGAACGGCATCGACGGCATCGTTTTCACCGCCGGCGTCGGCGAGAATTCCGCCGACATCCGCCAGGCGGTCGCCGACCATTGGGGCTGGCTGGGCATCAAGCTGGACCCCGAACGCAACGCCCATCACGGGCCGCGCATCTCCAGCGACGACAGCCGCATCGGCGTGTACGTGATCCGCACGAACGAAGAGCTGATCATCGCCCAGCACACGCTGGCGCTGGTGCGTCAACGATGAGCGCGCACCTTCCGCTGGCCGGCAAGCGCGGGCTCGTCACCGGCATCGCCAACACGGATTCCATCGCCTGGGGATGCGCCAAGGCCTTTCGCGCCCTGGGCGCCGAACTGGCCGTGACCTACCTGAACGACAAGGCCCTGCCGCATGTGGAGCCTCTGGCGCGACAGGTGGACGCATCGCTGCTGATGCCCTTGAACCTGCTGAACGAAGGCGAACTTGAAGCCGTGTTCGTCCGCGTCACGGACCTTTGGGGCGGGCTGGACTTCGTGCTGCACTCGATTGCCTTTGCCCCCCGCGACGACCTGCATGGCCGCGTGACGGACTGCTCGCGCGCAGGCTTTCTGCAAGCGATGGACGTGTCCTGCTGGTCGTTCATCCGCATGGCCAAACTGGCCGAGCCGCTGATGCCCGATGGCGGCGCCCTCTTCTGCATGAGCTATTACGGCTCGCAGATGGTGGTGGAGCACTACAACATGATGGGGCCGGTCAAGGCCGCCCTGGAATCCGCCACCCGCTATCTGGCTGCGGAACTGGGCCCGCAAGGCATCCGCGTGCATGCCATATCGCCGGGGCCGCTGAAAACGCGCGCGGCCTCCGGCATTGCCGAGTTCGACGCGTTGCTGGATCGCGCCCAATCCAAAGCCCCGGCGCGCAGCCTGGTGTCGATCGACGACGTGGGTGAGGCCACAGCCTGGCTGGCCACCGACGCCGCCCGGCTCATGACCGGGCAGACGTTATACATCGACGGCGGTTATCACATCATCGACTAAGGGCGGATCAACGCGCCCTAGGCCAGCGTGGCCGGCGCGCCCTGGCGCCAGCGCTCGATGGCTTCCACCGCCTGCTCGGGACTGCCGAAGATCTTGTCGCGGCCGATCTTCTTGACCAGCCCCGAACGTTCCAGCGCCATGCGGAACTGGCCGTGGCCGCCCGCGACCAGCAGCGTGATGCCGCGATCGTCCAGTTCGCGCTTGAGCTCGTACAGCGCTTCGACCGCATCGGCATCGGCCTGCGTCATCGCTTCGGCGTCCAGCACGAACCACTGCACGTCCCTCGCCTGATCCATGACCTCGCGCGCGCGGCGGCGAAAGGCGTCCGCATTGAAGAACCAGACCGACGACTCGAACAGCCAGACGACGGTGCCCGGCACCGGTTGCGCATCGGGATTCAAGTGGAGCTTGCCCAGCACCGATTCCCCAGGGAGCCGGCCCAGCAGCGCATCACGGGGGTTGCCCGACACGTACATGGCGTACAGCAGCGTCGCGCCCACGGAGACAGCCACGCCCTGCAGCACGCCGAAGCCCACCACCCCCACCGCGGCCAGGATGCCGAAGGCCAGCTCGATCCGTGAAATGCGGGCCAGGCGCATGAAGGCCTTGGCGTCGAACAGGCTGGCGGCCGCCAGCAGCAGGATGGCGGACAGCACCGCCTGCGGCAACCAATACAGGGGTGCGCTCAGCAGACCCACGACGACCGCCAGGGCGACCGCTGCGCTGACGCTGACCAGCGGCGATGAACCGCCTGCGACCAGCCCCACCGCGGTCCGCGAATCCGCCCCCGTCACGACAAAGCCCTGGAACAGGCCCGCCGCCACATTGGCCGCGCCGAATCCGACGAGTTCGCGGTTGGGGTCGACGTGTTCGCCCGTGCGCGCGGCGAAACTGCGCGCGGTCACGATGCCGCTGGAAAAACTGACCACCAGCACGCCCGCCGCGCCCAGCAGGATGCTGTCCACCCCTTCCAGCCGCACGGGCAGGCTGAGCCCCGGCAGGCCGGCGGGCACCTCGCCCACGACGGCGATGCCCAGGTTGGGAAAATCGAAGATCCACGACAGCAGGCAACCGCCGACCACCAGCAGGATGGGGCCGGGCCAGGTCGGCCGCCAGCGCTTCACGGCCACCAGCAGCAAGCAGGACGCGAGCCCCAGGCACAGGGTCGGGATCTGGATTTCCGGAAGACGTCGGCCGAGTTCCAGGAAGGGATGGATCAGGCCGCTGTTGCGCAGCCCCACCCCCGTCAATCCGCTAAGCTGGGACAGCGCCAGCGTGATCGCCACGCCCGCCATGTAGCCGATCAGCACGGGGCGCGACAGCAGATTGGCCAATACGCCCAACCGCAGCACCCGAGCAACCAGGCAACCCACGCCCACGGTCAGCGCAATGCCCGTCGCAGCCACCAGCCGGTCTTCGGGCGAGGTCAGCGCCATGCCGGTCAGGGTGGCGGCGATCAGCGTGCAGGTCGCCGTATCCGGCCCCACGATCAGCGTGCGCGACGAGCCGAACAGCGCGTAGCCCAGCATGCCGGCAATGGCGGCCCACAGGCCGGCGACGGGCGGCACGCCCATCATCGCCGCGTAGGCCAGGCCCACCGGCAGGGCGACCGCCGCCACGCTCAGGCCGGCCATGACGTCGCGCCGCGCCGACTCCCGAGTGATGCCGCGGAAATTATTCAGGCCAGGGAAAAAACGTGGAATCATGGTGCTGCAAGCCGACCTGATAGAAGGATTTCCGCAATGCGCGGGATATCCGCCAAGCCTACACCAAGGCGGGGCGCGCAAAACCGTCCTGAATCAAACGTACGCCGCTTTTTATTCCTTTTTGGAATGAAGATTGGTGATTATTTATCCCTTTTTTAGGGCCGGCAGTTTGCGTAGAGTCGCCCACATAAGAAAAGCGGCCACACGCCGCGCCTGTACACCGACACGGCCCGCCGCCGCGCCCCCTGCGACGCGCGGCATCAAGGGCCGGCACTTCTGGAGACTCCATGTCCTTCGCCTTCCTGCGGCGCGCCAGCCGCGTGTTCGTGCTGGCCGCGCTTGCCGCCGGCATCGCCCCTGCCGTCCACGCGCAAACCTATCCCGAGCGCCCCATCAAACTGGTCGTGCCCTGGCCGCCTGGCGGCGCGACGGACGCCTTGGGCCGCCTGCTGGCGCAGCGCCTGACCGAACGCCTGGGCCAGACCGTGATCGTCGACAACAAGGCCGGCGCCGGCGGCAACATCGGCACGGCAGCCTTCGTGCGGGAAAAGGCTGACGGCTACACCCTGCTGATGGCCACCAGCTCCACCAACGCCGCCAACCCGCACCTGTATTCGCGCCTGGGCTTCGACGCCGCGAAGGATTTCGCGCCGGTCGCTTTCGTGGCCGAGATTCCAAACATCCTGGAAGTCCCCAAGCAATCGAAGTTCCAGTCGGTCGCGGACCTGGTGGCGGCAGCCCGCGCCGAGCCGGGCAAACTGAACTACGGATCGGGCGGCGTGGGCTCGTCGCAGCATTTGGCGGGCGCGATGTTCAAGCACCTGACGGGCGCGGATGTGCTGCACATCCCGTACAAGGGCAGCGGCCCCGCGGTGTCCGATCTGTTGGCGGGCCAGGTGGACATGATGCTGGACACCGGGTCGCTCGCCCAGGTCCAGGCCGGCGCCCTGCGCGCGTTGGCCGTGGCCTCGCGCCAGCGTTTGCCGGCGCTGCCGGACGTGCCCACGTTCGACGAAGCGGGCGTCCCCAAGATGTACGCGTCGGCCTGGTACGGCATCGTCGCCCCCGCCGGCACCCCGGCGGACGTGGTGCAGCGCCTGAACAAGGAAGTCAACGCGGTCACGGCCACCCCGGAAGTGAAGCAGCGGATGGAAGCCATGGGCGCGCTGGTGCCGGCCGGGCAAACGCCGGAGGAATTCAGCGCGTTCATTCAGTCTGAAATTGCGCGGTATGCAGAGATCGTGAAGATCTCGGGCGCCAAGATGGAATAAGGAAACCGCAAACAGCGGCCGTCGCAGGATGGGTGCAGCGCGACACCCATCCTACCGGGTGTCGCGCGAGCGGCGCATCAGGAGACTCGGGCTTCCAGCACGGCCACGGCCGGCAGGGTCTTGCCTTCCAGGAACTCCAGGAACGCGCCGCCGCCGGTCGAGATGTAGCCGACCTGTTCACCGATGCCGTATTTGGCGATGGCGGCCAAGGTGTCGCCGCCGCCCGCGATCGAGAAGCCGTCGGATTCCGCGATGGCGCGCGCCACCACTTCGGTGCCGTTGGCGAACTGGTCGAACTCGAACACGCCCACGGGGCCGTTCCAGACGATGGTGCCCGCCTTCTTCAGGATCTCGGCCAGCTGCGCCGCGGTCTGCGGGCCGATGTCCAGGATCATGTCGTCGTCGGCCACGTCGGTTGCCGCCTTGACGGTGGCTTCGGCATCCGCGCCGAACGACTTGGCGCACACCACGTCAACCGGAATCGGCACGGCGGCGCCGCGTTGCTTCATGATGTCGATGACAGCGCGCGCCTGCTCGACCTGATCGGGCTCGGCCAGCGACTTGCCGATCGGCAGGCCGGCAGCCAGCAGGAAGGTATTGGCGATGCCGCCGCCCACCACCAGCTGATCGACCTTGTCGGCCAGCGATTGCAGGATGGACAGCTTGGTCGACACCTTGGAGCCGCCGACGATGGCGACCAGCGGGCGCTTGGGTTCGTGCAGCGCACGGCCCAGGGCATCCAGTTCGGCTTCCAGCAAGGGGCCGGCGCAGGCCACGGGCGCGAAGCGCGCGATGCCGTGCGTGGTGGCTTCCGCACGGTGGGCAGTGCCGAACGCGTCGTTGACGTAAACGTCGCACAGGGCGGCCATCTTCTTGGCCAACGCTTCGTCGTCCTTCTTTTCGCCGACGTTCACGCGGCAGTTTTCCAGCAGCACGACCTGGCCGTGATCGACCTGGACGCCATCGACCCAGTCGCGCACCAGCTGAACGGGCATGCCCAGCAGTTCGGACAGGCGCTGGCCGACCTTGGCCAGCGAATCGGCCTCGGTCAGCACGCCCTCTTTCGGGCGGCCCAGGTGGGACGTGACCATCACGGCGGCGCCGGCGTCCAGCGCCAGGCGGATGCCGGGCACCGACGCGCGGATGCGCGTGTCTTCGGAGATGCGTCCGGCGTCGTCGAACGGCACGTTCAAGTCGGCGCGGATGAACACGCGCTTGCCGGACAGGGCGCCGGACTTGGCCAGCGCGGACAGGGTATTGACCTTGGACATAGTTGAATTCCTACGATGGGCGAACAAAGGGGACGAACCCATTTTCCGCCTTCGCGGAAAACAAATCCGTCCCCTCTGGACTGACCGTGTTGCTTACTTGGCCGACATCAGCGCGACGGTGGTGTCGAGCATGCGGTTCGAGAAGCCCCACTCGTTGTCGTACCAGGACGAGACCTTGACCAGACGGCCCGAGACCTTGGTCAGCGACGCGTCAACGGTGCTGGAAGCCGGGTTGTGGTTGTAGTCCACCGAGACGAGGGGTTCGGTGTTGTAGTCCAGGATGCCCTTCAGTTCGCCTTCCGAGGCGGCCTTCAGGATGCTGTTCACTTCTTCGGCGGTCGTGTCGCGGCTGGCCACGAACGACAGGTCGACCAGCGACACGTTGATGGTCGGGACGCGGATGGCGTAGCCGTCCAGCTTGCCGTTCAGTTCCGGCAGCACCAGGCCCACGGCGGCGGCAGCGCCGGTCTTCGTGGGGATCATGCTCATCGTGGCCGAACGCGCGCGGCGCAGGTCTTCGTGATAGACGTCGGTCAGGACCTGGTCATTGGTGTAGGCGTGAACGGTCGTCATCAGGCCGTTTTCCAGACCCAGCTTGTCGTTCAGCGGCTTGACCAGCGGGGCCAGGCAGTTGGTGGTGCACGAAGCGTTCGAGATGACCGTGTCGGTCGACTTCAGCACGCCGTGGTTCACGCCGAACACGATGGTGGCGTCCACATCCTTGCCGCCCGGGGCCGAGATGATGACTTTCTTGGCGCCGCCCTTGATGTGCGCGCCGGCCTTTTCCTTGGTCGTGAAAAAGCCCGTGCATTCCAGCACGACGTCGACCTTCAGCTCGCCCCAGGGCAGTTCAGCCGGGTTGCGGTTGGCCAGCACGCGGATCTTGTCGCCGTTGACGACCATGAAGTCGCCGTCGACTTCGACGGTGCCCGGGAACTTGCCATGGGCCGTGTCGTAGCGCGTCAGGTGCGCGTTCGTCTTGGGATCGCCCAAGTCGTTGATGGCGACGATTTCGATATCGTGCTTCTTGCCACCTTCATAGTGGGCACGCAGGATGTTGCGGCCGATGCGACCGTAACCGTTGATGGCGACGCGAATGGTCATGACTAAGCTCCTTTTTTACAAAACCTGTTTGACGGTCTCGGCCACCTTGTCGGCGGTCAGCCCGAAGAACTTGAACAGCGCGCCGGCCGGAGCGGACTCGCCGTAGCGGTCGATGCCGACCACGGCGCCTTCCAGGCCCACGTACTTGTGCCAGAAGGCGGTAACGCCGGCTTCCACCGCCACGCGCGGCAGGCCCTTGGGCAACACGGATTGCTTCCAGGCAGCGTCTTGACGGTCGAACACGTCGGTGCTGGGCATGGAGACCACACGCACGGCGACGCCTTCCTTGGCCAGTTGCGCCTGCGCATCCAGCGCGATGGCAACTTCGGAGCCGGTGGCGATGATGACGGCGCGGGCGCCTTCGGCGTCGCGCAGCACATAGCCGCCGCGGGCGATGGCGTCCACGGTGGCGGCGTCACGCGGCACGAACGGCAGGTTCTGGCGCGACAGCAACAGGGCCGTCGGGCCGCCGTCGTGCACGTCCATGCCGATGCTGGTCGGGCGGGTCACGGCGGCGTTCCAGGCCACGGCGGTTTCGGCCGTGTCGCAAGGACGCCAGAGCGACAGGTTGGGGATCAGGCGCAGGCTGGCGGCGTGTTCGATGGACTGGTGGGTCGGGCCGTCTTCGCCCAGGCCGATCGAATCGTGCGTGAACACGTGCACGACGCGCTGCTTCATCAGCGCGGCCATGCGGATGGCGTTGCGCGAGTAGTCCGAGAACGTCAGGAACGTGCCGCCAAACGGCAGGTAACCGCCGTGCAGGGCCACGCCGTTCATGATGGCGGCCATGCCGAATTCGCGCACGCCGTAGTTGATGTGGCGGCCGAACTGGATGCCCTTGTCGCCGGCGCGGACGGCGGCAACGCCCTTCCAGTCGGTGAAGTTGGAGCCGGTCAAGTCGGCCGAGCCGCCCAGCATTTCCGGCAGCACCGGCGCCAGCGCGCCGATGGCGAACTGCGAGGCCTTGCGGGTAGCGACGGTTTCGGCCTTTTCCAGGGTCGAAGCCAGGAACGCCTTGAACTGGTCGGCGTAGCCCTCGGGCATCTCGCCCTTCATGCGACGCGTGAACTCAGCGGCTTCGGCGGGGAATTCGGCGGTATAGGCGTCAAACGCGGATTGCCATTCGGCCTGGGCCGCGGCGCCCGACTTGCGGCCATCCCAGCCGTCATACACGTCTTGCGGGATCTGGAACGGTTCAGCCGACCAGCCCAGCGCGGCGCGCGTGGCGGCGATCTCGTCCTTGCCCAGCGGCGCGCCGTGCACGTTGTGCGTGCCGGCCATGTTGGGCGAACCCTTGCCGATCACGGTACGGCAGATGACGAGCGTCGGCTTTTCCGATTGCGAGCGCGCGGCCTTGATGGCGGCGTCCACGGCGGCGACGTCGTGGCCGTCGACGCCACGGATCACGTTCCAGCCGTAGCCTTCGAAACGCTTGGCGGTGTCGTCGGCGAACCAGTGTTCGACGTGGCCGTCGATGGAGATACCGTTGTCGTCGTACAGCACGACCAGCTTGCCCAGCTTGAGCGTGCCGGCCAGCGAGCACACTTCGTGCGAGATGCCTTCCATCAGGCAGCCGTCGCCGGTGAAGGCGTAGGTGTGGTGGTCGACGATGGTGTGGCCGGGCTTGTTGAATTCAGCAGCCAGCAACGCTTCGGCCAACGCCATGCCCACGGCATTGCCCAGGCCCTGGCCCAGCGGGCCGGTGGTCGTTTCCACGCCCGGGGTAATGCCCACTTCGGGGTGGCCCGGCGTCTTGGAATGCAGCTGGCGGAAATTCTTCAGTTCTTCGATCGGCAGATCGTAGCCCGTCAGGTGCAGCAAGGCGTAGATCAGCATCGAGCCGTGGCCGTTGGACAGCACGAAGCGGTCGCGGTTGGCCCAGGCGGGATCCTTCGGGTTGTGACGCAGGTTGCTCGTCCACAAGGCCTGGGCGATTTCCGCCATGCCCATGGGTGCGCCCGGATGCCCGGAGTTCGCTTGTTGCACGGCATCCATCGCGAGGGCGCGGATGGCATCCGCCAAGGCAAGTTTAGGGGCGGTCGGATTGCTCATTCGGAAGGCTCTTTGAAGCTGGCACGCCCACAGGGAATATAGGGGCCAGTTGAGTAGGTTGCGAAGCAGACGATTTTAGCATCAGGGGATTTCCCTCACGCCATCGCCCTTAAGCTTGATGTAAACAGGCGTTTCCCCGGGAGAAATGTCAGCGTGGCGTCCACAATTGCGGGAAAGGGGTCCGACATTCAGGATAAAGCCCTGACATCAGCCCTGGAGCCTCCTACCATGAGCCTCATGCTCAATCTGACTATCCCTGTCGAAGGCATCATGGCGCTACGCACCGCCCTGGGCGAAGAGCGGGCGATTGCCGTGGCGCGGGCGTTGGAACACGCGCAAATCAAGGGCGAAACCGAACTTGCCGCCAAGCTCCGGCAGGAATGGCGCAATGACTTGGCGGCGGCCGTCGCCCCGCTTGCGCGACGCGAGGAGCTCGCCGAAATCCGCAAACAGATCGCGCAACTGCCCAACCGCGAAGAGCTCAAGCGCTTCGCCACCCACGAAGACCTGTCCGACCTGAGCGCCCACGTCCTGCGCCTGGACAAGAAAATGACGGTAGGCTTCCTGACCCTGCTGGGACTCAACCTCGCGTCCAGCGCGCCGACCTTCTTCGAATGGGGAGTCAAGGTGGTAGGCTACGCGCTCCGTTAACGCTTTTTGCTCCACCCATGTCCGCCCCCCGTTTCTACTGCGACGCCCCGCTTGCCGCCGGCACCCGAATCGCCCTGCCGGAAGCCCTGGCCCACCACGCGCTGCGCGTGCTGCGCTTGAAAGCCGGTGAAACCGTCGTGCTGTTCAATGGCCAGGGCGGCGAGTACCCGGCCGTGCTGGATATCGACGGCAAGGCGGGCTTCGCGCAACTGGGCGACTTCAATCCCCACGAAGCCGAATTGGCAGGCCGCATCACGCTGGTGCAGGGTCTGCCCACCGGTGACAAGATGGACTGGGTAGTGGAAAAAGCCGTGGAACTGGGCGCCGCCCGCGTCAGCCCCATCGCGGCGCAACGCAGCGTGCTGCAACTGTCGGGTGCCCGGCTGGACAAGCGCGTGGCGCATTGGCAACGCATCGCCCAATCCGCCGCGGAACAGTGCGGCCGCAACCGCCTGATGGCAGTCGACGCGCCCCAATCGCTGGCCGACTGGCTGGCGCAGCCCGCGGATGGCCTGCGCCTGTTGTGCCACCCGGACGCGGCTGACGATCTGGCCGGCAAACTTCGGGCCGAACCCGACGCGCAGGCGCTCAGCCTACTGGTGGGCCCCGAGGGGGGATGGTCGGACAAGGAATTGGAGCAAGCCCGCCAGGCGGGCGTGCAGGCCGTGCGTTTCGGCCCCCGTGTGCTGCGCACCGAAACCGCAGGATTGGCCCTGTTGTCGGCCGTCAGCGCGCTGCGCGGCTGGTAATCGCCACCTGCCGGGCCATGCGCCCGCCGCGCGCCGCAGTCGGGCGGGTCATCCCGGGCGCCCGGGCAGTCCTCAATTCAATCGTTTTCGCCGTAGGGGGCTGCCGCGACGCCGGGCTCAGGATCCGGGTGTTTGCCCGCATGCTCAATGACGAACGCAAAGATGCGGCCATTTTCGCGAGCAAAATCGGCCGCGTCCGAGCAGACGGTTTCAATGCGGGCGGCATCCTCTTCCAGCACCGGATCGCCGGAATGCAGCCGGTACAGCCAGAGCACGACGCCGGTCTTGTGGTCCAGCACCGTGTCGCACAGGCAGTCGTAGAGGGCATCCAGGTTGCCGCCGAAGTACTCGGGGAAGTCCACCGCCTTGACGATGGCGCGCAACACCGCAGAACGGCTGCGGGCCGGGTCGCAATTGGCGACGAACAGCGCCAGACCCAGCTCATGGGAAGCATCCACCACGGCCTTCTTGTCCAGCCCTTCATGAGGCAGCGCCCCGCCCCGCAGCAGCTGCTTCTGCAAGGTAGATTGGCCATTGCGCGTCATGCCTGAGCCTCCTTGAAAAAGGCGATCACTTCGTCATTACGCTGCATCGTATCGGCATAACCCAGTTCGATCAATCGTCGGGTGTAGCTGGATTCGAATAGAAGATAGGACATCAGCGCCCCGCCTCCTGGACGGTGTGGATCGGACGATACACCGAGTACGCGAAAAAGGGCACGTGCTTGCGCAGGCATATCTTGCAGATGCTCCAGCGCCATCGTGTCCAGCGACTGGCTGGGCGTGATCGTCAGCACCTGGATGCGTCTGACATTGACCTGGGTGCCGTCCGGCGTCGCATGGTCCATCAGGTAGTTGATGCGCTCCAGGCGCTCGACATCCACGGACAACCCGTCCAGGAAGATGCTGGACAGCGCATGGCCGCCCACCTGCGCCAGCGAGGGATACGGCGGCGAATCCGCGCGATGCTCGGGGTGGGTGTCGTCGCGGAACCCCGTGCCGATCACCAGCACCCGGTGCGCGCCCAGGTGGATGGCCGGACTGATCGGGGCCAACTGGCGCATCGACCCGTCGCCGCACCATTCGCCCTTGCCGTGCACCTGCACCTGGCGGGCGGGAAAGACAAAGGGAATGGACGACGAGGCCATCAGGTGGTCGATGCCGATCGGCGTCGGAATGGCCAGGCGCAGATAGCGGTGCCAGGGCTCGATGGGGGTGTGCGCCTGGTAGAAGGTCAGATGCTCGCCGCTGGTGTAGCCCGACGCCGTGATCGCCAGCGCCGATAGCGAACCCCGTTCCAGATTGGATTGCAGGTTGCGGAAGTCCAGCACCCGGCCCAGCAGCGCCTCCATGGGGCTATTGTCCAGCAGGGACTGGGGCCGCTTGCGCGTCAACCCCGAATACATCCAGCCCAGGGCCAGCAGGCCCAGCCAGCGCACGCCCGTGCGGATCAGGCCGGGCGCGTCGGCCCGGTAGATCATGTCGGTGTTCAGCGACGACCACAGGCGCCGGATGCGCCGTACCCCCAGGTGGGGCCGGTCGGCGCGGCAGGCCAGCGCGGCGGCGTTGATCGCGCCGGCGGACGTGCCGCAGATGATGTCGAAGGGGTTCTGGAACCGGGAATGCCAGTCGGGGTCCAGCAGCTCCATGATGGCGCTGAGCACCCCCACCTGATAGGCGGCGCGAGCGCCGCCTCCGGTCAGGACCAGGCCGGTCGGCGTGCGTGGGCACGCCGGGCCGGCCGGACTCACTTCAACGTGGCGTGTTGACATCGACCACAGTCATCGCGGTCATATTGACGATGCGGCGCACGGTGGAACTGGAAGTGAGGATGTGCACCGGCGCATTGCAGCCCAGCAGGAACGGGCCCACCGCGACGTTGCCACCGGCCGCGGTCTTGAGCAGGTTGTAGGCGATGTTGCCGGAATCCACGTTCGGGCACACCAGCAGGTTCGCTTCGCCCTTCAAGGTGGACGACGGCA
>NZ_DBHKZA010000071.1:22516-34457 GCF_057314935.1 Achromobacter sp. | reverse complement strand
CGCAATCGTGGGCGCGCGCCATCAGCCCAACCCCGACGACGGGCGTCCTACGAAGCCCCCCCCAACTCCCCGAAAAACAACCGCCGAAACCCGCCAACGCTACGCCCGCCGCAACAGCCCCTACAGCAGCTTCCCCGGATTCATGATCCCTGCCGGATCCATCACCTTCTTGATCTCGCGCATCAACCGCAACTCCACGGCATCCTTGCTATGCAGAAAATGCTCCCGCTTCAGCTGCCCGATCCCGTGTTCGGCGGAAATGCTCCCGCCATAGCGATTCACTTCATCCAGAACGGCATCCGTGATCGCCGCGCCATTCACCGCCACCCAATCGCGCTCGGCGCCTGCCGGGCGCGACAGGTTGTAGTGCAGGTTGCCGTCGCCGAAGTGGCCGAAGATGAACGGGCGGATATCCGGGTACAGGGCCCGCACGCGCGCTTCCGCCGACACCATGAAATCCGGGATGCGCTCGATCGGCAGCGACACGTCGTGCTTCAAGTGCGGGCCGTCGGCGCGTTGGGCTTCCGAGATCTCCTCGCGCAGCTTCCACAGCGTCTGCAGCTGCGACAACGACGCCGACACCGCGGCGTCCAGGCACAGGCCGCGCTCCAATGCCGTGCCGATCACGTTTTCCAACAGCGTCGTCAGGCCCGCCTCGTCAGCCGTATCGGCCAACTCCACCAGCACATAGGCCGGGTAGCGCTGATCGAACGGCTCTTGCACGCCTTCCGCATGGGTCAGCACCAGGTCCAGGCAATCGCCCGAAAAATACTCGAACGCCTGCAAACGCGCGCCGCACTGTTCGAACAGGATCTCGAACAACTGCAGCGCCTGCGCGGGCGACTCCACCGCCGTCAGCACCACCGAACGCACATCGGTGCGCGGAAACAGGCGCAACGCGACGGCGGTGATCACGCCCAGCGTGCCTTCGGAGCCGATCAGCAACTGCTTCAGGTCGTAGCCGGTGTTGTCCTTGCGCAGCGTGCGCAGGCCGTTGAAGATTTCGCCTGTGGGCAGCACGGCCTCCAGGCCCAGCACCAGTTCGCGCGCCATGCCGTAGCGCACCACGTTCACGCCGCCGGCGTTGGTGGCGACGTTGCCGCCGATCTGGCTGGAGTCTTCCGCCGCCAGGCTCAACGGCAGCAGGCGCCCGGCGTCTTGCGCCGCGCGGCGCAGGTTGCCCAGGATGGCGCCGGCTTCGGCCACCATCGTGTTGGCCACCGTGTCGATCGAACGTACGGCATTCATGCGGTCCAGGCTAAGCACCACGTTTTTCGCGCTGCCATCCGGCGTGGCGCCGCCGCACAGGCCGGTATTGCCGCCGCGCGGCACCACCGGCACGCCTTCTTGCTGGCACAAGGCCAGGCAGGCGGCGACGTCGGCGGTGGTGCGCGGACGCACGACGGCCTGGGCGTGGCCGTTGTACAGGCCGCGCCAGTCGGACAGCCAGGGCTCGATGTCCGCATCGGCGGTGTAGACGGTATCGGGGCCCAGGGCCTGGGTCAGGCGTTGAGTGAAATCGGATGCGCTCATGGTGTCTGCGTTGCCGCGGAAAAGAGGGGATCGAGTTGCAGGCGGCGGGCCGCCTGCTGCAAATGGAAGACCGCCGCTTGGCGGGCCTGTTCGGGATTGCCGGCACGGATGGCCTCGAACACGGCGACGTGTTCTTGATGCACGGCTGCGGTCAGGCCGGCCTGCAGCCGGCTGTTGGACCTTGCCGTGCTCACGGCCAGCCGCAGCTGCAGGTTCAGGTACTGCAACAGGTCTTGGTAGGTGCTGTTGTGCGTCGCCGCGGCGATGGCCACGTGGAACGCCACGTCGTGCTCGACCCCTTGTTCGGGATGCTCAAGATGGGCCTCCAGCGCGGCCAGCGCCTCGGCCATGGCGGCCAGGTCCGCGGCGTTGCGCCGCAGGGCCGCCAACGCGGCCGCGCCGCCTTCCAGTTCCATCCGCAATTCGTAGACGTTGGCCAGTTGGGCGCGGTCCACGCCGATGCCGCTGGACACCTGGAACCCCTGGGCGCCCGTGCGCGACACCACCGTGCTGCCGGAGCCCTGGCGGCTTTGGATCATTCCTTGGGCGCGCAGGCGTTCGGTCGCCTCGCGGATGACGGCGGCGCTGACGCCGTACTGCTCGGCCAGGATGCGGCCGGACGGCAGTTTGGCGCCGACGGCGTGCACGCCATCGGCGATGTCCGTGGCGATCTGGCGGGCGACCTGTTCGGTCAAGGTCAGGGTCTTGGTCAACATGGGCCGATTATAGGCTGACTTTTCAGGTTATCTGATAACTTTTGACAAAGCCGGGCCGCTGATGCGCCGCCGCGTCCCGCCCTCAAGCCGTCGCAGGCTCTCCGTTGCTGCGGGAAAGCGTGGCGTCTTCGACGTCGGCGCCCCCGACGATCTCGCAGCAACGGCCGCCCCGCGCCTTGGCGCGGTACAGGGCGGCGTCCGCCGAATCCAGGGCCGCCTGCGGGCTGCGGTTGGCCGCCGAAATGATCGAAATGCCGATCGACAGGCCCACGCTGACCCGGGTGCCGTCCGCCAGCGCAATCGGCTGGGAGGCGTCGCGCAGCAGGTGTTCGCCCAAGCGCAGCGCCGCCGTGGCGTCGATGCCCGTCACCAGCACGATGAATTCGTCGCCCCCGATCCGGGCCGCCACATCGTCCACCCGCAACATGCCGCGCATGCGCTGGGCGATGGTGGTCAGCACCTGGTCGCCTGCGGCGTGGCCATGGGTGTCGTTGATCCGCTTGAAATCGTCCATGTCCATGTACAGCAGCGCAGCGTGGCTGTCGTGCCCGCGCGCGCTGGCGCAGACCCGTTCCAATGCGACCTGCAGCCCGCTGCGGTTTGCCAGGCCCGTCAGCGCGTCTTCGCTGGCGCGACGCTCGCTGTCGCGCTCGGCCAGCATGGTGGACACCAGGATGCGGTTCAGCCGATGCGAGGCGATGCTCATGCTGACCAGGTAGAACGGGATCTGGATGAAGACGATGGCCGTGACGTATTCGCCCGTGAACAAGGCGCCCAGGCACATGGGCCCCAGGCTCAGGAAGATCATGGCCCCGACCAGCCGCGGCGCGCCGTAGTTCCGAAAGCAGATGCCGCCGGCCATCGCGCCGCAGGACACCCCGGCCAGGGTGGCGGCCAGCCAATCCCCGTTGAGGAAGGTGATGAACACGCCATAGCCCACGCTGAACGCCCACAAGAGCGCCAGCAGGATGTAGATGTCGGTATGGGTGTTGCCGCCCTTGGGCGCGGCGCGCAAGGCGGCCCGCAGGATCGTGACCCGAACGATGGCCAGCACCAGCTCAAGCACCAGCCAAGAGATGTACAGGGGTTCAGGGCGACGCCAGGTGACCACCCCGGAAATCATCAGGGTATTGATGACCCCGCCGGCGAAGATGGGAAGCGTGCCGAACAGGCTGGCGATCAGCGCCGCGCGGATATCCGCAGGCGTGTCTTGGCCGGCGTGCGTCAACCACCGCGTCAGGCGCCACTTGGGCAAGCTGAACTTCAGTCCTGTTTCCACACCGTCACGTCCATCGCCATCACCAGAATTAAGTAGGCTGGCTGGCGTTATAGCAGGTATTTCAAGCCTTTAATATTGTCCCTGAGGGCAATAAGGCCACGGCGTGAGACGAATTTTCGCTTGGCGAGAGACGGCGGGCTCAGTGCCCGCGATGCCCGCAGACCGCGCATTCGGGGTCGCGCTGGACGTTGACGCTGCGCCATTGCATGGTGCGCACGTCCAGCCACAGCAAGCGCCCGGACAGGCTTTCGCCCACGCCGGACAGCAGCTTGAGCGCTTCGGCCGCCTGCATGCTGCCGATGATGCCGACCACCGGCGCGAATACGCCCATCGTGGCGCA
This sequence comes from Achromobacter sp., assembly GCF_057314935.1. Classification (NCBI taxonomy): domain Bacteria; kingdom Pseudomonadati; phylum Pseudomonadota; class Betaproteobacteria; order Burkholderiales; family Alcaligenaceae; genus Achromobacter; species Achromobacter sp. Next base: position 30,589 of record NZ_DBHKZA010000071.1, on the reverse strand, counting down.
GTTGGCTTCCTCGACGTCGTCGGCTTCCGGGAACAGGCAGTGGTAACAGGGCGCGTTGTCGTCGCGCAGGTCGTAGACGCTGACCTGGCCGTCAAAGCGGATCGCCGCGCCGGACACCAGCGGCTTGCGGTGCTGCACGCAGGCGCGGTTGATGGCGTGGCGGGTGGTGAAGTTGTCCGTGCAGTCCAGCACCAGGTCGGCGGCAGCGACGGCGTCGGACAGCGCCTGGTCTTTCAGGCGCTCGACGCGGGCATGGACCTGCGCTTGCGGATTGAACGCCGCCAGCATGTCGCGCCCGGACTCGGCCTTGGGGCGGCCGACGCTGGCGGTGGTGTGGAGGATCTGGCGTTGCAGGTTGCTGAGTTCGACCACGTCGTCGTCAGCCAGGGTGATGTCGCCCACGCCGGCGGTGGCCAGGTAGAGCGCAGCGGGTGAACCCAGTCCACCCGCCCCTACGATGAGCACACGCGCCGCCAGCAGTTTTTCCTGCCCTTCGATACCTAGCTCATCGAGCAGGATGTGGCGGGCGTAGCGCAGCAGTTGCTCGTCGTTCATTTGTCCTTGCTGGGCTCGACTCCGGTCGGCGTGATCTTCATGCGCGTGGGCGTGCCGCCGCCGGCCTTGGCGTCAGCCTTGGCTTGCGCGCGGGCCGAACCCTTCTGCACCGGCTTGCCGGCCAGCACGTTCAGCGCTTGCTGCAGCTGGAAGTCGTCCTTGCCGCCGAATTCGAACACCTTGGTCGGAACGTCGACGTTGTCCTGGTCCGAGTTGGACTTCACTTCGTTGGACGTGCCCGGATTGGACAGGTGGCGTTGCAGGTCGGCTTCGCGCGGCAGGCGGAACAGGTCGCCGTCGGCCGTATCGGCAACGACGTAGTCCGGTTCGATACCCGTAGCCTGGATGGAACGGCCGTTGGGCGTGAAGTAGCGCGACGTGGTCAGCTTGACGGCCGTGCTTTCCGACAGCGGCAGGATGACCTGCACCGAGCCCTTGCCGAACGTGCGGTTGCCCAGCACCTTGGCGCGCTTGTGGTCCTGCAGCGCGCCGGCCACGATCTCGGAAGCCGAGGCCGAACCGACGTTCACCAGCACCACCATCGGCACCGTCTTGGTCCAGGCCGGCAGGCCCGCCAGGTAGTTGCTTTCACCCCGGGCGTATTCCGACGGCGTGGCCAGGTACTTGTGGCGGGCGTCGGGCGTGCGGCCGTCGGTGGACACCACCAGGGCGTCGGCCGGCAGGAAGGCGCCGGACACGCCGATGGCGCTGGTCAACAGGCCGCCCGGGTCATTGCGCAGATCCAGGACCAGGCCCTTGAGCGGCTCTTTGGCGCCCAGTTCCTTCAGTTCCTTGGCAAGATCCGAACCGGTCTTTTCCTGGAACTGGGCGACGCGGATGTAGCCCACGCCGTTGTCCAGCATCTTGCTGCGCACGCTGCGCACCTTGATGATGTCGCGGACGATCTTCAGCACGATGGGCTGGGGACGGTCGGCGCGCATGATGGTCAGCGTGATCGGCGACTTGGGCGCGCCGCGCATGAGCTTGACCGCGTCGTTCAGCGTCATGCCCTTGGTGGGCGTGTCGTCGATCTTGATGATGAGGTCGCCGGCCATGACGCCAGCGCGCGCGGCGGGCGTGCCTTCGATCGGCGAGATCACTTTCACGAAGCCGTCTTCCGCGCCGACCTCGATGCCCAGGCCGCCGAACTCGCCTTGCGTGGCCGTCTGCATTTCGCGGAAGGCGTCGGCATCCAGATAGGCGGAATGCGGATCCAGGTTGGAGACCATGCCCGAAATGGCATTGTCGATCAGGGTCTTGTCGTCGACCGCTTCGACATAGTTGTTCTTGATGGCCGCGAAAACACTGGTCAGTTGCCTGAGCTCGTCCAGGGGCAAGGGACTGCCGCGCTGGGCGACTGCTGTCACGCCAACACTAAGCAATACGCCAGCCACCGCGCCGATGGCTATCAGACCGAAACCGCGAAACTTACGAGTGCCCATGCACACTTCCCGAATTTTGTTTTCGCCGATGGGGTTTGGTAATTCACCAACGGTTTTTTACCAACGACAATTTTGCCAATGCCCCTATTGGGCCAGCCACTGGGCCGGATCCACAGGAGCGCCACGATGGCGAATTTCAAAGTATAGGCCGGATTCCACTTGGCCGCCGGTTGCCCCTACCGTAGCAATAGTATCGCCACCTGTCACCGAATCTCCCACTCGCTTGAGCAGACTTTGGTTGTAAGCATAGACGGTCAGGTATTGCTGGCCATGATCCACAATGATGAGGTTGCCGAAACCGCGCAGCCATTCCGCGTAAACAACGGTACCGGGCGCCACCACCTTGACCGGGGTGCCCTCCGGCGCACGCAGCACGACGCCCCGCCAGACGCCGCCATCCGGGCGATCTACCCCGAAACGGCCCTGCACCTGGCCGCGCACCGGCATGGCCAGGCCATGCTTCAAGCCGTTGCCGCCGCCAAGCGGGGCGGCACGGGAGGCCTGCTGGGCCGATGCACTGCGGGTTGGAGTGGTTTCGGCTTCGACTGGTTCCGCCTTTTTGGGCGGATCCGCGGGTTTTGCCGGGGCCGGCGTATCGGCCGGATTGGTCAGACGGGTGTGCCCCTGTTCAGCCGGACGTAATCCGGCGGCGTCCGGGTCGGCCACGGCGACCGGGCCGCGGCTTTGGCGCGATGCCGCTTCCACCTGCTCTCGGGCCTGGGCGGCTTCGCGCGCATCGCGGCTATCGCGGTCGCGCCGGGCGGCGTCGTCGGCCGCCAGCTTGCGGTCCGCCTCGGCCTTCTTGCGGGCCTCGTCCGCGCGACGTTGCGCCTCCGCGCGCTTTTTGGCCTCTTCGGCGGCGCGCCGGGCTTCTTCCACCCGGCGGGCTTCCTCGGCCTTCTTGCGCGCCTCTTCCGCCTTGCGGGCCTCTTCGATCTGCTTGGCGATCGCCGCGTCCAGGTCGGTGATCAGGCGCGACAGGCGCTGGTCGTCGCGGCCCAGCTTGTTGGCCTCGGCGCGCTGGGCGGCGATCTGCCCCTCCAGCTGCGCCAGCAGCGTGGCGCGTTCTTTCTGCTGGCCGACGAGCGCGGTCTTCTGCTCGGACGTTTCGGCCACGACTTTCTCAATTTCGGTGCGACGCGCATCGGCGCGCGTCTGCAAGGCCGCCAGGCGTTCGATGTCGGCCCGCAGCGCCTGCACGGCGTTGGCGCGGGCCTGCGACACATAGTCCAGGTAGCCCAGATTGCGGCCCAGCACCTGAGGGTCGTCGCCGGACAGCAGGGCTGTCCAGGGCGACAAGCCGCTGGTGTACTGGGTGCGCAGCTGGTCGGCGAGCTCCACGCGGCGCTTTGCCAGCACCGCCTCTTGCACGCCGATCTGCTTTTCCAGGCCGGTCAGGTCGGCCTGCGCCTGGCGGTTGGCCTCGGCCAGCTCCCGCAAGCGCAGGTTGATCTTGGAAATGGAGGATTCCGACTGCTTGAGCGCGTCGGCCGCTTCCTTGCGGGCAGCCTCGCGGCCGTCGATATCCTTTTGCAGGCTTTCGATGCGGTCCCGCAAGGCGGCCTGCTGACGTTCGGCGTCGGACTGGCGTCCGGCAAGGTCGTTGGGCGCAGCGCGAGCCGACAGCACCCCACCGGTCAACATGACCGCCAACAACACCCCTGCCGTGCGACGCATAGAAATATCAGTCCTTCTTAGCCTTGCCTTGGGCAGCTACCGCCGCCATGGCCGCCTCGATCTCGGCGGCATCGCCCAGATAATAGTGGCGGATGGGACGCAGGTCATCATCCAATTCGTAGACCAGCGGCTGGCCGGTCGGAATGTTCAGGTTGACGATGTCGTCGTCCGACACATTGTCCAGGTGCTTGATCAGCGCGCGCAAGCTGTTGCCGTGGGCGGCGACCAGCACCTTGCGGCCGGCACGGATGGCCGGGGCGATGGACTCGTTCCAGAACGGCAGCACGCGTTCCACGGTGTCTTTCAGGCACTCGGTGGCCGGCAGCTGGTCGGCCGGGATCTTGGCGTAGCGGCTGTCGAAACGCGGATGGCGCTTGTCGTCCAGCGACAGCGGTTCCGGGGCGATCGCGTACGCGCGGCGCCAGATCAGGACCTGCTCGTCACCGTACTGAGCGGCGGTCTCGGCCTTGTTCAAGCCCTGCAGGGCGCCGTAGTGGCGCTCGTTCAGGCGCCAGTTCACGCCCACCGGGGTGTACATGGCGTCCATGGCGTCCAGCGCGATCCACAGGGTGCGGATGGCGCGCTTGAGCAGCGACGAATAGGCCAGGTCAAAGGTGTAACCCTCTTTCTTGAGCAATTCGCCGGCCTTGCGGGCCTGTTCGCGGCCGGTTTCGGTCAGGTCGACGTCAGTCCAGCCGGTGAAGCGGTTTTCCAGATTCCACTGGCTTTCGCCGTGGCGCATCAGAACAAGTTTATGCATGGTTTGGCACGCTTTCCGCGCGGGTTAAAGTTAAGGGATGGTTAAAGAATGCGCTCATTTTATAATTGAGTGATTTTGCCCTTGATTTTGCCCCGGCGCACCCGTCCATTTCCCTGGCGCGGCACCTAAGGGGACGCCAAGGGTTCGCCCCTACCAGGCTTGTCGCCGTACTTCAGGATGCCCCGTGGATCTTCTGCAATTCTTGCTCGATAAAAACAACGTCTTCATCGTCGCCGTCGCCGTCATCTCCGGCGTGATGCTGGCCATTCCCGCGCTCCGCAAGGGACGTACCGGCTCGGCCGTCAGCACCGGCGAGGCCATCCAGATGGTCAACCAGCGCAACGCCGTCTGGGTCGACGTGCGCCCCGCCGAGCAATTCCAGGCCGGCCACATCGCCCAGGCCCGCAATCTGCCGGCCGCCGACATCGAACAAAAGGCCGCCTCGCTGCCCAAGAACAAGCCGCTGGTCGTGGTTTGCGACAATGGCCGTGATTCCGCCCGCGCCGCCGCCAAGCTGCGTGCGCAAGGCTTTGCCGACGTGGTGCCGCTGGATGGCGGCATGCGCGCCTGGTCGGCCGCCAGCCTGCCGGTCACCCAGAAGGGTTGAACCGGGGCGCCCGTCCCCTTCCCTTTCCATACCGAATCGCAGGAGCGCCTATGAATAAAGTTGTCATGTACAGCAAGGACTATTGTCCTTATTGCGCCCGCGCCAAGGCGCTGCTCGAGCAACGCGGCGTGGCCGACCTGGAGATCATCCAGATCGACCGGGACCCGTCCCAGCGCGATGTCATGATCGAACGTACCGGCCGGCGCACCGTGCCGCAGATCTTCATCGGCGATACCCATGTCGGCGGTTGCGACGACTTGATGGCCCTGGACCGCTCGGGTGGCCTTGCCCCCTTGCTCAACGGCTAATCGCCCTCATTTTTGCCCCCTCCCACCAACGGAAACACTCATGGCTGATCAAGACCAAAACACCCAGCAAGAAGGCGGCAACGACGCGCCCTCGTTCAATCTGCAACGCGTCTACCTGAAAGACCTTTCGCTGGAAATGCCGAACGCGCCCCACGTCTTCCTGGAGCAAGAAGCGCCCCAGGTTGAAGTGAGCATCACCGTGGGCGGCCAGCGTCTGGCCGAAACCGTGTTCGAGACCACGGTCACCGTCACCGTCACCACTCGCATCAACGACAAGGTCGTGTACCTGGTCGAAGGCACGCAAGCCGGCATCTTCGAAGCCGCCAACATCCCGGAAGAGCAGCTGGATCCGCTGCTGGGCATTGTCTGCCCGACGATGTTGTACCCGTACCTGCGCGCCAACATCGCCGACGCGATCACCCGCACGTCGATGCCGCCGCTGCACCTGACGGAAGTGAACTTCCAGGCCCTGTACGAGCAGCGCCTGGCCGAGCTGCAACAGCAGCAAGGCGCCGCCAACGGCAATGGCGCTGGTAGCGACTCGGGCATCATCCTGCCCCCCAGCGCCACCCGCCAGTAAGCACGCCACGCCCCGATGAACAATCCCACTGAGCCGCGCTTGCGCGTCGCCGTCCTGGGTGCGGGAAGTTGGGGCACCGCGCTGGCGGCGGCCTCCAGCCGCCGCCACGCCACCCAGCTTTGGGCGCGCGACGCCGCGCAGGCCGCCAGCATGGCCGCCACGCACGAGAACGCGCGCTACCTGCCTGGCATCGCTTTGCCCCAGGCCCTGAATTTCTCCTCCGATCTCGACGCCACGCTGCGCAGCCTGCAGGACGAGGGCGCGCGCCGCCTGATCGTGCTGGGCGTGCCCGTGGCCGGGCTGACCGCCATTTGCGGCGAACTGTCGCGCCGGCTGCCCGTCCTGGGATTGCAGGACACCCCCATCGTCTGGACGTGCAAAGGCTTTGAAGCCGACACGGCCAGACTGCCACACGAGATCATGCGCCAGGCGCTGCCCGGCGCGGTCGGCGGCGCGCTGTCCGGCCCCTCCTTTGCCCGCGAAGTCGCGCAAGGGCTGCCTGTGGCGCTGACGGTCGCCAGCACCAGCGCCGCCCTGCGCGAGGCCACGACTGCCGCCTTCCATGGCGCCGCGTTGCGCGTCTACGCCAGCGCCGACCTGATCGGCGTGGAAGTCGGCGGTGCGCTGAAGAACGTGATTGCGGTCGCCTGCGGCATCGGAGACGGACTGGCGCTGGGCACCAACGCCCGCGCAGCCCTGATTACCCGGGGCCTGGCCGAAATGACGCGCTTTGGCGTCGCGCTGGGCGCCCGCCCCGAGACCTTTGCCGGCTTGACCGGCCTGGGCGACCTGGTGCTGACCGCCACGGGCGAACTGTCGCGCAATCGCCGCGTCGGCCTGGAAATCGGCGCCGGCCGCAAGCTGGCCGACATCCTGGCCAGCGGCATCACGGCCGAAGGCGTGCGTTGCGCGCGCGCCGCGCTTGACCGCGCCCGCGCCATCAATGTCGAACTGCCCATCACTGAAGCCGTCTGCGCCGTGCTGTTCGACGGCGTGGCGCCCATGACCGCGGTTTCCGCCCTGCTGGCGCGCGACGCGCGCGACGAAAGCGCGGATGCCGGCGGCCCGCTGGACCCGTCGCTGGGCGGCCATCTTTGACCCCTCCCTGACAACAAGACTTCCGCACGATTCCGAGGAGACATCCTTCATGACGCAAACCCGCAAGCTCCGGGTCGGCCCGCTCCTGCGCGGCCTGTGCCTCAGCCTGGCAGCCGTGCTGCCGGCCGCCGCCCATGCCGACTGGCCCGACCACCCCATCCACATGGTCGTGCCCTTCCCGCCCGGCTCGTCGCCCGACATCCTGGCGCGCACGATCTCGGAACCGCTGTCGCAGGCGCTGGGCCAGCCCATCGTCATCGACAACAAGCCGGGCGCGGGCGGCAACATCGGCACGCGCATCGTGTCGCAGGCCAAGCCCGACGGCTATACGCTGCTCTATACGATCAACGGACCCCTGGTCACGGCGCCCACGCTGTACAAGAAGACGCTGGGCTACGACCCGCTCACCGACTTGGCCCCCGTCACGCTGGTGGGCACCAGCCCCAACGTGCTGGTCGTGCCGGGCAGCCTGAAGGTCGACAACGTCCAGGACTTCGTCAAGCTGGTCAAAGGCCGCGGCAATTCGCTGAACTACGGTTCGGTGGGCCCCGGCAGCTCGGCCCACCTGGCCATGGAGATGTTCAAGGAAAGCGCAGGCGTGGACCTGGCGCACATCCCCTACTCCGGATTCCCGCAGGTCATCACCGCGATCATCGGCGGCGACGTGCAAGCCGGCTTCATGGTGCCGGCAATCGCCGTGCCACAGGCCCGCGACGGCAAGGTCAAGCTGCTGGCGGTGACCAGCCTGCAGCCCAGCGAAGCGCTGCCGGGGATCCCGACGATGGCCTCGCAGGGCTATCCCGACTTCGAAGCCATTTCGTGGAACGCGGTGCTGGCCCCGGCCGGCACGCCGACGCCGATCATCGAACGGCTGAACAGCGAACTGGCCCGCATCATCGACAGCGAAGCCGTCCGCAAGCAGCTTGCCCTGCAGTACTTCACCCCCGCGGCATCCACGCCGGAAGCCCTGACCGCCCGCATCAAGAGCGAAAAGGCGCGCTGGGACCAGGTGATCGAAAAACTGAAGCTGTCGCTGGATTAAGCGC
>NZ_DBHKZA010000071.1:0-22416 GCF_057314935.1 Achromobacter sp. | reverse complement strand
CACCCATCCTACACGCCGCCTTCGAAGCCTTGTTGACGCCAGGCTTCGAAGACGGTCACCGCGACCGCGTTGGACAGGTTCAGGCTGCGTTGGCCCGCGCGCATCGGCAGCCGCAAGCGCTGTTGGGGCGCGAACATGGCTTGATGCTCGGCGGAGAGTCCGGCCGTCTCGCGGCCGAATACGAAGACGTCGCCCGGTTTAAAGCCGATGTCCGCCACGCTGCGCTGCGCCTGGGTCGTCAGCGCGTAGATGCTCGACGCATCGGCACCGGTGTCGTCCAGCGCCTCTTGCAGCGTGTCGTGCACGCGCACGGGCTGCCACTCGTGATAGTCCAGGCCGGCGCGGCGCATGCGCGCGTCATCCAGCTCGAAACCCAACGGGCGCACCAAGTGCAATTGGGCGCCGGTATTGGCGCATAGCCGGATGGCGTTGCCGGTATTGGGGGGGATCTCGGGGCAGACGAGGATGACGTGGAACATGGCGGATAAGGAACAAGGACGGCTTGCGGCGCCAGATTGGCCGCTCAAGCGAATTGTCGCCGATTTGCCGCCGGGACGCGCTGCCCCCGGGGCGTTGCGCCTTGCCTCAGCATGTGCCTCCTTGCCCGCACCAGCCTTGCCTCGTTCGCCATTCACCCGCGCCCCGCATCGGCGCCTGCCCACACCATGCACGCCCGCCACACGCCGTTGCCCCACGCGTCAAGGCGTACGCGCCGCTACCAGGATGGTCACGCTGGCCGCGCCTGCCGCCAGCAAGGCGTCGGCAGCGGCCTGGACCGTGCTGCCTGTCGTCATGACATCGTCGACCACCGCCACGTGATGCCCGCGCACCAGCGGCGAACCGACGAACAGGCCCGTGGCACCCGTCTGGCGCGCCCGGCGCCCCAGCGACGTCTGCCGGGGTGTTTCCCGGCGCCGCCGCAGCGCGCCGCGCACCAGGGGCAACATCAGTTCGGCCGCCAGGCTCCGGGCGATCTCGCCTGCCGGATTCATGCCGCGCAACCGCAGCGACGCGCGGCTGGCGGGCACGGGCACCAGCAGGACACCGGCGGGCAGCCCCCCGTCACGCCGGATCGCGCTGGCCAACAAGCTTGCCAACACAGGCGCCATGCTCAGGCGCAGACGCGTCTTCAGCATCTGGATCAGGGCGTCGGCGGGCGGCGCGTAATCGAAGGCGGCGATGGCCTTCCCGTAGGCCCGCGGCGCGCCCAGGCAAGCCGGGCACGCCGCCGCCGTGGCGGGCAGCCTCAGCGCGCAACGCGGACACCGGGGCCGCCCGCCCGGCGTGATGGTGATATCCCCTTCGCAGCCGCCGCACAGCCGCGCGCCCGCCACCCGGGCGCCGCATAGCGGGCAATCGCAGCCGATCTTGGACCATAGCCGCCGCCCCATGCCCTGTAGGGGCAATCGGGCCCGGCCGCCGGGATGCGCAATAATGTGTGCCATCCCTCATGAAATCATGTTCCGCCCCGCGGCGAAGACGCGGGCGCGACCGAAATGTCCCTGCCAGAATCCGCACCGCTTCCCTCCCTTCCCCTCGTCAGCGCCGACGTGCCCCGGCAGTTCGCCCGCCGCGGCGACTTGTCCGACGCGCAATTCCTCTATGGGGAAGTGGCCCGCCGCATGCTCGGCCGTCTGCAGTACATCCGCGTGCAGCCCCAGGCGATGCTGGACGCGGGCTGTGGGGCAGGCGACAACCTGCCGCTGCTGCGCGAACGCTATCCGGATGCCGGCTATACCGGGCTGGACAACTGCGACCCGCTACTGGAGCGCGCCCGCAAGCGCCATGCCCCCGCCGGCCTGGGCGCCTGGATCGGCAAGCTGGCGCGCCGCGGTCCGGCTGCGCCCGCCTTCATCCATGCCGACTTGGCGGATACCGGCCTGGCCCCCGAGTCGCTGGAACTGGTGTGGTCCAACCTGGCCATGCATTGGCACCGCGCCCCGCACGCGGTGCTGGCCGAATGGCGCCGCATCCTGAAGGTGGGCGGGCTGGCGATGTTCTCCTGTCTGGGGCCGGCGACCCTGCGCGAACTGCGCCAGGCCCTGACCGATGCCGGCCTCGTGACCGCCACGCCGTCCTTCGTGGACATGCATGACTTTGGCGACCTGCTGGTGGAAAACGGCTTTGCGGACCCGGTCATGGACCAGGAGCTGCTGACGTTGACCTATCGCAGCCCTGAAAAGCTGCTGGCGGACGTGCGCGCGCTGGGCGGCAACCCCGCCGAGGGGCGCCGCGGCGGCCTCGTCGGCCGCGACTGGCGCGACCGCCTGTGCGCCGCGCTGGAAGCGCAACGCCGGCCGGACGGCCTGATTGCCTTGACGATCGAAGTGGCCTACGGCCACGCCTGGCGCGCCGCCGCGCACCGCACCGTGGCCGGCGAAACCCGGCTGTCCGTCAGCGCGATCGGCGGCCGGCACCGCGGGAACCCCTGACATCAGGGGCCCGCTGCGGGCCGCTTAGTGCAGGCGTTCCGGCAGGGGCACGCTGACCCCGGGCTCAGACGCCGACAGGGGCTGCATCGGCTCTGAATTGGCGCGGATGCGCCGGCGCAGCACAGCCGTGGGTTCGGCCGGGGCGGCCGCTGCCGCCTCGCCGCGCCAGGCGTGCGCCATGGCGTCCACCACCAGCGGCAGATCACGCAGGCGATGGAACTGGCTGCGGAGCCAACGGGCGTCGTTGCCGCTGCGCATGGCTTCGTCGCGCAGGGCGGCGATCATGTCGCCCGTGCCCAGCTCTTCGGCCACCGGCATCAGCCGCTGGAACAACGCGCGCAGATGGTCCATCAGGCGCATGCGCTGGCCTTCCGGCGTGACGTAGCTGCCCTGCAGGCCGAAGCGGCAGGCCTGGAAGTGGTTGCTGCGATAGGACAGCCAAGCGTTGTCGCTGGGATCATCCTCGCGCATCAACAAGACCGCCAGAGCCTGCGCGAAGGCCGCGATCTGGCAGGCGCGCTCGACCGTCAAGGGGGTATCGCAGACGCGGATCTCGACCGTGCCGAACTCCGGCTTCGGGCGGATATCCCAGTACAGGTCCTTGATGCTTTCAGCCAGGCCGTAGGCGCGCAGCTGCGACAGGTGCGCCTCGAACTGATACCAGTCCTTGACGTCCGGCGGCATGTGGCCCGCCAGCGGGAAGCTGTTCACCGCGTTCAGGCGCGAGCACGAAAACAGGGTGTCGACGCCTTCGCAATACGGGGACGAGGCCGACAACGCGATGAAGTGCGGCACATAGGGCGACAGGCGGCGCAACAGTTTGATGGAATCGTCGCCGCTCTTCACGCCCAAGTGGATGTGTTGGCCGAAGACCGTAAATTGACGCGCCAGGTAACCGTACATTTCGGCCAGGTACTGGAAGCGCGGGGTGTCCGAGATGGAGCGCTCTTGCCAGCGCATGAAGGGGTGGGCGCCGCCGCCGGCGACCGATACGCCGACCGCGTCGGCCGCTTCGACCAGGGCGTCGCGCATCTCGCGCATTTCAGCCAGCAGGCCCATGGGGTGCTCGTGCACCGAGGAATTCAGTTCGATCATGGACCGCGTGATTTCCGGTTTAACGCGGTCGGCAATGGGATGGTTGGCCATTTGGGCCAGCAGCTCGTCAGAGGCTGCGGTCAAATCAAAACTACGGGGGTCGATCAGTTGCAGCTCGAGTTCGATGCCCAAGGTGTTGGGGGCCGACGAAATGAACGGGATCTGTTCCATCTCGGACTCCTTTGAATGTTTGATGAGGGATGCGCCGTTCGACCTTGAAGCCCGGTAACTTCCCGGGGGGCACTAGACGGCGACTTGTGAACGCATGATAGCCGCAGGTTTGTGGCAAAACGATTGAAAATCGTGACATTTGTGTGCAACATCGCGATGCAATCGGTTTTGCCCTCTGAAGAGAAGTGAGCAAGCGCTTACAACATAGAAACGGCGCGGGTTGCCGGCCGACGGCGGCCGCAATGGCAGTCGGGAAGCGGATTTCGAGAGGGGATGGGATAACCCTTATTGGGGTTATCCCTTAGGATTTTTCAGAGCCGATGGCCCTTATTTGCGCCAGAAAATCGGCGTGAACAGCACCAGCACGGTCAAGAGTTCCAAGCGGCCGATCAGCATGGCGAAGGTGCACACCCAGATCTGGAAATCGGACAGCACCGCGAAGTTGCCCATGGGGCCCACCGGCCCCAGGCCCGGCCCGGTGTTGTTGACGCTGGCGAAAACGGCCGAGAAGGCCGTAATGGGGTCCAGGCCGGAGAGCAGCAGCAGGCTGGTGAAGACGGCGATAGACAGGCCGTAGAACAGCATGAAGGCCAGCACGGAAGACATGGTCCGGCCTTCCACCGCCCTGCCGTTGATGCGCACCGGGCTGACCGCATGCGGGTGCAACATTGTTACAAGCTCGTTTTTCGCCTGCTTGACCAGCAGGATGGCCCGGATCATCTTGATCCCGCCCCCCGTCGAACCGGCGGACGTCGCGAATCCCGAGAGCAGCAGCATGGTCAGCGGCGCGAACAGGGGCCATTGCGCGAAGTCGGTATTGGCATAGCCCGTGGTGGTGGCCATGGAAATGGTATTGAACATGCCGTAGCGCAGCGCCTCCAGCGGCGAGCCGTAGACGCCCTTCACGTACAGGAACACCGAAATGACCAGCCCCACGCCCAGGACGACCACCAGGTAGGGCACGGCTTCCGGGCAGTGCCAATAGGCGCGCGCGCTGCGCTGGCGGAACGCGTTGAAGTGGGTGGCGAAGTTGATGCCGGCAATCAGCATGAACACCATGGCCACCATTTCCACGGCCACCGAGTCGAAGTGGGCGAACCCGTCATCCCAGGTCGAAAACCCGCCCAGGCCCATCGTGGTGGCCATATGGCACCAGGCCTCGAACCAGGACAGCCCCACGGCCCGGTAGGCCAGGAAGCACAGGATCGAAAACACGAAATACACCGCGTACAAGGCCTTGGCCGTGCTGGCGATGCGGGGCGTCAGCCGTTCGTCCTTCATTGGGCCCGGCGTTTCGGCTCGGACGACCTGGTGGCCGCCGACCCCCAGCAGAGGCAGAATCGCCACCGCCAGGACCAGGATGCCCATGCCGCCGATCCAGATCAGCGTGGCACGCCACAGGTTGATCGACGCGGGCAAGGCGTCCAGGTTGGTCAGTACCGTGGCGCCGGTGGTCGTCAGCCCCGACATGGCTTCGAAATAGGCGCCGGTGAAGGACAAGGGCAGTCCGGCCCCGTGGAAATACAGCATCAGCGGAATGGCCGCCAGCAACGGCAGCCCGGCCCAGACGGCCGAGACCAGCACAAAACCGTCGCGCGCGCGCAGTTCGCAGCGGCTGCGCCGGGTCACGGCGGCCAGCGCCCCCCCGATGCCCACCGAAATCAGGAAGCCGTTCAGGAAGGCCTCGCGCGCCGCATCGCCGCCCACGTAGGCAACGATCAGCGGAATCAGCATGGTGAGGGCGAACATCACCATGGTCAGGCCCAGGATATAGAGGGTGCCCAGAACGCGCTTCATGGGAGCCTATCCGGCGGCGCCGTGCCCGCGGCGGAGCATGGGAAGAATGGGCATCAGAAGAACGACGCCGAGACTTGGAACAGCTTTTCCACGCGCGGCATCTGCCGGCGCGAGGGCACGAAGACGATCACGTGGTCGTCCGTTTCGATCACGGTGTCGGCGTCCGGCAGGATGATTTCGTCGCCGCGGACCAGCGCGCCGATGCTGGCGCCCTTGGGCAGGCTGATCTGCCCGACCGGCCGGCCCACGACTTTGGAGGTCGAGCGGTCGCCGTGGGCGATGGCTTCCAGCGCTTCGGCCACGCCCTGGCGCAGGCGGTGCACGGCGGCGACATCGCCACGGCGCACATGGCGCAGCAGTTCGCTCATCGTCGCCTGCGATGGCGACACGGCGATATCGATATGGCTGCCCTGCATCAATTCGCCATACGCCTGGCGGTTGATCAGCGCGATCACCTTGCGGGCGCCCAGGCGCTTGGCCAGCAGCGACGACATGATGTTGTCTTCGTCGTCGCTGGTCAGCGCCAGCCACGTGTCCATGTCTTCGATGTTCTCGCGTTCCAGCAGGGCTTCGTCGGTGCCGCTGCCGTGCAGGACCAGCACGCTGTCGGGCAACTGGGTCGCCAGGTATTCGCAGCGCTTCAGGTCGCGTTCGATGATGCGCACGCTGTACTTCTCGTCGGCCAGCTGGCGCGCCAGGCGCAGGCCGATGTTGCCGCCGCCCGCGATCATCACGCGGCGCACGGCGCGTTCGGCTTCGCGCAGTTGGCGCACGGCGCGACGCGCGTCGCGCGAATCCACCACCAGCACGACCTCGTCGCCCGGGGCGATGACCGTGCCGCTGCCGGCCCGCAGCGGACGTCCGCCGCGCAGCACGTCGATCACCCGCGCCTTCACGTCTGGCCACACGTCGCGCAGCTTGTCGACGGGGGAATGCGCCATCGGGCTGCCATGCCCCACCCGCACCGTCACGACGCAAACGCGGCCTTCGGCGAATTCCACCACCTGCAAGGCCTCCGGGAATTCGATCAGGCTGTGCAGATAGGTGGTGACGCTGCGTTCGGGACTGATCAGGGCGTCGATGCAGAAACCGTCTTCGCTCATCAGTTCCGGATGTTCCGGGAACTCGGCCGAGCGGATGCGGGCGATGCGGCGGGGGATGTTGAACAACTGGCGGGCGATCTTGCACGCCACCATGTTGGCGGTGTCGGAGGCCGCACAGGCGATCAGCAAGTCGGTATCGGCGGCGCCGGCCGCTTCCAGCACCGACACCTGCGAGCCGTCGCCATGGACGACGCGCAGGTCGAAGTGTTCTTGCAGGTACTGAAGCTGCGTGGGATCTGAATCCACCACGGTGATGTCGTTTTCTTCGGACACCAGGTTTTCGGCCACGCTGGTGCCTACGCGACCAGCGCCCATGATCAGGATCTTCATGTGCTGCGCTTGCGCGCCGACTCGATGCCCAATTGCTTGAGCTTGCGGTAGAGGTGGGTGCGTTCCAGCCCGGTGCGTTCGGACACGCGCGTCATGCTGTGGCTTTCGCGGACCAGGTGGTATTCAAAATAGATGCGCTCGAACTCGTCGCGCGCTTCACGCAGCGGCTGGTCCAGCGAAATGCTGCCCAGTTGGCCGTTGGACGTGACCGGCACTTCGTTGGCGGGCGCGGCTGCCAGGACCGGGGGATCCAGCTCGTCTTCCAGCGCCACGGCGGCGCTGGCAACCGCCGGATGGGCGGCGACAGGCGCCGGATGCGGGGCGCGCCCGCGCGCCAATCCGGCCGCAACGGTCTTCAGCAGACGTTGCAGCGTGATGGGCTTTTCCAGGAAATCCATGGCGCCGATGCGCGTGGCCTCGACCGCCGTATCGATGGTGGCGTGTCCGCTCATCATGATCACGGGCATGTCGAGCAGGCCTTGCGAGCCCCACTCTTTCAGCAAGCTCACGCCATCGGTGTCGGGCATCCAGATGTCCAGCAACACCAGATCAGGACGCATGCGAAGGCGTGCGGCGCGCGCTTGCGCCGCGTTTTCGGCCAATTCGACCGTGTGTCCTTCGTCGTAAAGGATCTCCGACAAAAGCTCGCGTATACCGACTTCGTCGTCAACCACCAGAATTCTGGCCATAAAGCATCCACCTATTGCGTAGCCGCATTATCCTTTTCTTGCGCGGTCGCGTCCATAGTATCTGCCCCGGGAGCCAACCGGGTCAACAAGATGGAAATCCGCGCGCCTCCTTCCTTGCGGTTGGCAAGGTCGATCCGTCCGCCATGCTCTTCCACAATCTTGCGTACGATTGCCAATCCTAACCCAGTCCCGTGGGACTTTGTGGTTACGTAGGGCTCGAACGCGCGCTGCATCACCTGCGGCGGGAAGCCCGGCCCGGTGTCGGCAACGGTAAATCTCAGCGCCTGCTGATCGGCCCGGTCGGGCTGTTCGCTGCGCATCAGCTGGGTCGTCACGCTGACCCGGCCCTCTCCGCCCAGCTCGGCGATCGCGTCGCGGGCGTTGGACATCAGGTTGTGGATCACCTGGCGCAGCTGCGTGGGATCGCCCTCGATCGCCGGCAAATCCGCCCCCAGGTTCACGTCCAGGTTCATGGCCTTGCCGGTCAGCCGGGACGCGCCGCCCTCCGGCTCCCAGCCATACAGCGACAGCACGTCGGCCACCAGCGCGTTGAAATCGATGCGCTGCATGACGGCCGGCGGCGTGCGGGCGTATTCGCGGAAGTCGTCCACCATCTGCTTGAGCGACGCCACCTGGTTGACGATGGTGTTGGTGGAGCGTTCGACAATCTGCGCCTCGGCCGGCTGCAGCTTGCCTTCCAGCTTCATGGCCAGGCGTTCGGCAGACAGCTGGATCGGGGTCAGCGGGTTCTTGATCTCGTGGGCCAGCCGGCGCGCCACTTCGCCCCAGGCCACGGTCCGGTTAGCCGAAATCACTTCGGTGATGTCGTCGAACACCACCAGATAGCCGTTGCCGCGCCCGTCCACCCGCAGGTGGGTGCCGCGCGCCAGCAGGGTCAACGGCTGCGGCGCAGCGGGCGCGTCGCCCTGGGCCGGGCTGATCTCGAACTGCTGCTGCCAGTGCTGGCGCTCCGAGCCCACGGCCGCGTGGGTGGAAAACGCCTGGCGCACGATATTGGCGAACTCCAGCATGCCGTCCACGGTTTCCAGCGGGCGGCCGATCACCGAACGCAGGTCCACGCCCAGGATGGTCTGGGCGCCCTGGTTGACCGTGGTGACGCGGAACGACTCGTCGAACACGAGCACCCCGGACGACAGGTTCGACAGCACGCTTTCCAGATAGACGTTGGAGCGCTCGAGCTGCTGGCGGTTGCTTTCGACCATGCGCCGGGCCTCGTCCAGCTGCCGCGTCATGGCGTTGAACGACCGCGTCAGTTGGCCGACTTCATCGCGCTCGGGCGGTTCGGGCAGTGGCCGGTAGTCGCCCACGCCCACGGCCTGCGTGCCGCCGGCCAGGCTGAGCAACGGCCGCACCAGCCGCTTGGACAGGGACAGCGCCACCGCGATCGCGCCGAACGCAGCCAGCAGCAGCGCCAGCGTCAGCGTGATGCCATAGAGCTTGCGCAGCCCCAAGCGTGACAGCGCCAGTTCTTGATAGTCGCGGAACCCCTGCTGCACCAGATTGGCGTTATGCGCGATCTGCTCGGGCACGGGCTGCAGCAGTTGCAGCCAGCGCGGCTCGGAGGCCGCGCCCAGCAGATTGTCGTAGCGGTCCGGCCCGGTCAGCGGGATCACCACGCGCAGATGCAACCCGCCTTCGGCGCCCGCCGTGACCGGGTCGTCGGCTTCGGCCGCGGAATAGCCGCGCGCCAGCCGCAGCTGGTTCATGACGGTCGAAGGCGGCATCGCCGGCATCAGCTGGCCATATTGGCTGGTGGAAAACGCCACCATGCGTCCGCTGCCCGTGAACACCATGGCTTCTTGCACGCCATTGGTCTCGCGTAGCCGGGTCAGGGCCAGCGTCACGCCGCTGTCGGTGCTGCGGTTCAGCTCCATGGCCATGGAGCGCGCGCGCGTATCCAGGTCGGCCAGCAGCGAATCCAGGGCGGCGCGGCCCAGGTTCAGGCCCGCCTCCAGCGCCGTATCGACCCGCACGTTGAACCACGATTCGATGGAGCGCGACATGAACTGCACCGACACGGTGTAGATCAGGGCGCCCGGCACCACGCCGATCAGGGCGAAAGCCAGCGAAAACCGCGCCGTCAGGCGCGCGCCGAACTGCCGGCGCCGGATCTGGCGCGCCAGCCGCACTGTCAGCGCGACCACCCAGATGAACAGCGCCAGGGCGAAAATGCCGTTCAGCACCAGCAGCGTGTCGTAGTAGCGCGCAAAGCGCGAGGCATTGCCCGTGGACCATGCCAGCAAGCCCAGCAACGCCAGGCCGCTTACGGCACCCACCATCAGGGCCAGCCGGAGCAACAGCCTCATGAGGGATCTTTCTCCTTGCCGCTCAGCGTGAACGAGAAATCCATCCAGGGAGTCCCCTGCGCCCACGAGCTGCTGTTCAAGGCGTTCACCTGGAACGGCCGGGGCAAGAGCGAGGTGTCCAGGCGCAGCCGGAGCTGGCCGCCGTACAGCACCCCTTCGTCGAACTCGCCGGCATCCGCCACCGGCCAATTGCGGATGTGGCGGATGACGCTCATCGCGTCGTCCAGCGACGCCACCGGGAAGGACAGTTCGCCTACGCCCGCGCGCCATTGCCGGGTCAATGCGTTATAGACGACCCGCCACGTGCGGGACGTATCCACCAGGGACTTGTCGAACCACCACCAGCGTTCCCGCGTCATGGTGAGGTCCGCCGTGAAATACAGGGGGACGCCGCGCTGGGCCGCGTCCCGCAACTGCTGGTTCAGTTCGAATTCGATGTCCGCGTCGATCTCGAGCCGGCCGTTGCGCACGACCGGGTCGACCCGTACGACCTTCGGTTCGGCGCCATATGCCTCGCCGCCCGGCACCAACGAAAGCAAGGCAGATACCAGCAACAACCCAAGAAATAAACGCGAAATAATGGACATACGACACCGAAACACCGTCATGCCCCTATTCTTGGTGATTCAGGACTGCTTGGCAAACAAGGCGTAGAAAAACCCGTCATGTTGGGCCGCCGGTGTTGCATCGACCGCAACAGGCAGCAATTGCCCCGGCGCGTCCAGCCGTTGGGCCTCGGGGTGGCGCTGCAGGAACTCCAGCGCCTGGCGAGCGCCCTCGATCGGGAAGACCGAGCACGTCACATAGAGCAGGCGGCCGCCGGGCGCCACGGTCTGCCACAGCGAATCGAGGATCTTGGCTTGCAGCGTAGCGGTGCGGCGCACGTCGTTTTCACGGCGCAGCCAGCGGATGTCCGGGTGGCGGCGCACGATGCCCGAGGCCGTGCAGGGCACGTCCGCCAGCACGGCGTCAAAGGGCTTGCCGTCCCACCAGGCGTCCAGGTCCGACGCGTCAGCCGCTTTCATCTGGACGCGATTGCTTGCCAGACCCAGGCGGTCCAGGTTCTGTTCCACGCGCTCCAGGCGTTCGCCGTCGGCGTCCAGGGCCAGCAGGTCGATGTCGGCCAGTTCCAGCAGGTGGGCAGTCTTGCCGCCAGGCGCCGAGCAGGCGTCCAGCACGCGCATGCCGTCGGCCGGCGCCAGCAATTCGGCCGCCAACTGCGCGCCGGCGTCCTGCACCGACCACCAGCCTTCGGCGAAGCCGGGCAACTGGGTCACCGGCTTGGGGCTGCTCATCACGAGGCCCGCCTGGCCCACGGGTTCGGCTGACAGGCCGGCCTCCTGAAAGGCCGCCAGCACCTGTTCGCGGCTGGCGCGGCGGCGGTTGACGCGCAAGGTCAACGGGGCGGGCACATTGGCCGAGGCCAGGATCTCGCGCCATTGCTGCGGATAGGCGACGCCCAACTGCTTGACCCACCAGCCCGGGTGGTTCCATTGGGCCTCGGGGCTGTCGGCCACCGCGGCTTCCAGCGCCGCGCGCTCGCGCAGGAAGCGGCGCAGGCAGGCGTTGAGCATGCCCTTGAAGGACGTCAGGGCGCGGGTATTGGAGGCGGCCGTCACGGCCTGGTCCACGACCGTATGCGGCGCATACACCGGCATGCCAGGCAGCGCGGCGGCGGCATCGCCCTCTTCTTTCAGCAAGGTCAGGGACACCAGCAGCAGCGATTCGAACAGCACGCTGGGGTAGCGCTGGACCAGTTCACGGCCCACGGCGTCGGCCCAGCCCAGATAACGCATGGCATGGAAGGACACGGCCTGGGTGGCCGGGCGCAGGGCGGCGCTCACGTCCGTCAGCGCGTCCGTCAGGGAACGGCCGTCCAGCACGCCCTCGACCACCCCCGCGCTGGAAAGAAGAACGGAGGAAAGCGGGGGGGCCAGATGGGGGGAGTCGGAACGCGTGGACATGGTGGGAATTCAGAGGATAAGACCGATATGGTAGCCGGACCTGGACGAATGGCGGCGCGCGCGTCAAACTCGCCCTTCCCCGGGAGCGCTTTCCTTATGACTACCGCCACGCTGCTGCTGTTCATCCTGGCTTCGGCCGTCGCCATCGTGACGCCTGGCCCGACGACCCTGCTGGCCATGAGCAACGGCTCGCGCCACGGCGTGCGCGCCGCAGGCTGGGGCATGGCCGGCGCGGTGCTGGCCGACCTGATCCTGGTGGGCTCCGTGGCGTCCGGCCTGGGCGTAGTCCTGGCGGCGTCGGAAATCGCCTTCCAACTTATCAAGTGGGTGGGCGCGGCCTATCTGGCCTACCTGGGCTGGAAGATGCTGCGTTCGGACGCGGCGCTGATCCTGCCGTCGGCCGCATCCGGCGCGGACCGGCCCGTGGGCCTGACGCTGGGGTTGCGCAGCTTCATGGTGGCGTTGACCAATCCCAAGGCGCTGCTGTTCATGTCGGCGTTCCTGCCCCAGTTCATCGACCCGCAGGCGCCGCTGCTGACCCAGTACGCGATCGTCGCCTGCGTGCTGGCCACCATCAATATCCTGACCATGCTGGTCTACGCCACGCTGGGCGCCCAACTGGTGCGCGCGTTCCAGGGGTCGGGCCTGCGCTGGCTTAACCGCGTCTGCGGCAGCCTGATGATCGGGCTGGCGGGAACGCTGGCGCTGTACCGGCGCGGAGCGCCGTAAAGCGCACAGGGACGAGGGCACTCGCCCTGCGGTTGCAGGCCAAGCACGCGCATGGGCTGGATATAAGGGACGCACCACTAGCAGACGGGTTCCCTTTTGAACGCCCTCCGGCGTTGCGAAGACGTGCCGTGCACAGCGCCTGGCCTACGCCGCGCCGCTGAACCCGTTTCGCTATCGCCCCCTACGGCAT
Organism: Achromobacter sp.; assembly: GCF_057314935.1. Classification (NCBI taxonomy): domain Bacteria; kingdom Pseudomonadati; phylum Pseudomonadota; class Betaproteobacteria; order Burkholderiales; family Alcaligenaceae; genus Achromobacter; species Achromobacter sp. Next base: position 9,589 of record NZ_DBHKZA010000071.1, on the reverse strand, counting down.
TGCCGTATAATTACCGGCTTCCCCGCAGTAGCTGCCCCGGCGCATCGCATGAACCCAGGCGATGGCGAGAGGCCGCGCTGCCCGTAACTTGAACGAGTCATGAAGAAAGTAGCTCCACCGGCGCTTCCCGCCCGGTGGCAGGCGTCGCATATCAGCGAAGCGCGCAGCCGCGTCGGTTTGCCGCAAGCGGATTTCGCGGAATTGCTGGGCGTCAGCGTGCGCACCCTGCAGGATTGGGAGCAAGGCCGGCGTAATCCCTCCGGCGCTGCGCAAACCCTTCTGCAGGTGGCCATGCTCCACCCGGAAACGCTGCGCGACCTGCCGCCCCGCCACCCAGGCAAACCCGCCTGAACCCGAACATTTGACGAATCTCCCGCCGCACCGCTTGAGCCGGTGCGCGAACCTACGGTGAACCAGATTGGAAATCCTTGAGCAATCCCGGCCCGGCAAAGGCGCCGGCACTTCCGCCAGCAATGGCAGCCCTAGCAGCAACTCGACGCTGGACGCCATCACGGCCGCCGCCCAGGGTGCCAATCCGGCCCGCGCGCCACGCGTGGGCTTTGTGTCGCTGGGCTGTCCTTAAGAGAGCCAAACTAACCTATTCCGTGCGTGCCGCGAGCTCCGTCGAGGCGGACTGCAAGGACCCGTAGGCATACGAAGCGAGCACTGCCAGATGTCCCGAATTCCCAGGCTCTGCTAGGATGCGCCATGCATCGAGAGGTCCGGCGCACCCCCCCCACGGCTCGGTGCCTTTGATGCCAAGGCCAATGCAATTTAGATGTACCCCAGACGGACGCATGACGGCTTGTGGTGCGTCTCAGAATTAAGTGCGCGACCAAGAGAAGGCGTGCACTCGGGCGAAGATCGTCCAGGACAGGAGTAAGAATCGTGAGCAAGAAGCCCATGCTGCAATTGGTTCAAGGTTCGGCGGCGCGCGCGCCCTCCCGAATCAGCGCAGAAACAGCGCCTAAGCCCGCAGAAATAGAACGTGTGGATGGGCAGCAGCTCCTAAATCGCATGCTCAACGAAGGGATCATTCAGGGAGACTCGTTGGAGGTCCTCCCGATGCTGCCGCGCGAGAGCGTTGATTTGTTTTTCACGTCTCCGCCGTATGCCGATGCTCGAGCCTACAGCCGCATCCATCCGGACCGATACGTAGAATGGTTCTTGCCGTTTGCGCGAGCGATGTTCGAGGCCTCTAAATTGAGCGGTAGCCTCATCATCAACATAAAGAACCGCGTCGCAAACCGGGGCCCCCTGAAAGGGCAGCGCCACCCTTTTGTCTATCAGCTCGTCCTGGCGCTGCAGAACATGGGGTGGAGGTGGGTAGAGACGTACATCTGGGCGAAGCCGAACGCAGTTCCAGGCAAGTTCGGACCCAGGACCAAAGATAGCTTCGAGTACGTCTACCATTTCGCGCGAGGTCCGAGACCTTTTTTCGATTTAAATGCTGTCAGGGTGCCTTATAAGGCAGACTCGGCGGAGATCGAGCGGCGAAAAAAAGACAAGCTCGGTCGTCGAAGCACCGAGGCGGGCTTCGGTCGTGATCGCACGAAGACTTATCTACTTGGAGGAGCAGATCCTGGCAACGTAGTGTCAGTGTCTCAGACCTACAACCAGCACAAAGGAGTTGCTCACACAGCAGCAATGCCCGAGGGATTGGCTGAATTCTTCATCAAAGCAGCCAGCCCCGTTGATGGCATCGTAGTAGACCCCTTTGCAGGCGGTGCGACCACAGTAGTGGTTGGACACAGACTCGGTCGCAAAGCCGCGGGCATAGAACTTCACGAGGATTTTGTTAAAGAGGGCCAACGACGCATCGCGGCCGATGTAGCGAATGACAAGCCCGGCCGCTTGGTGAACGGCGTTGGAGTCTAAGTCCGTGACCGTAGAAACGACGATTCAAGCAATCCTCGCAGCCGACAATTGGACTCAGCGGATCCAGCAGATTCGGCTTGTACCGCAAAGACACGGGACTGGTGACCACGGCACAATCTATGCCTCCGTGGCTAGAGAGCTTTATATGCCTCATTTGGCGCCGGACTTTGCGTACATCCACGAGGCGTCTTTTTACGAGACAGACCATTTTTTTGCGGCATACGACGAAGCGGCAAGGCTAACAGAGGGTTTCACCCGCGTCTCGGAAGCGGATCTGCAGGTCACCTTGATTGAGTGCCCTCGCACGTTACTGGTCTTTCGCACTTTGCTCGGGCTGACCAAAGACGAATTCGCGCATTCCACCCTTCTCGCTGGCGGTCCAGACGAACTGCCCGCGCTGTCTGCCGCGCAGATCGATACGCTCGAACGTAGCGCGATTGACGCGCAGCGTAACAGCACACCCCGATTGTTGGCCAAGGCTACGGCACAGGCACGCGTTGCAGCCAAGACCATCGCTATGGCGATGGATGGTGAATTGTTTGGAGATGCCCCCCCCGGCCTCAAGAGCAAGCAACATAAGCCCGATACGCGAAATGGGTGGGAGAGTGTTCGTTCCTATGCCGAGAACGGGGTGCCACTAAGTGTTTTCTTGCATCAACGTCACTATGGAGGTGCGTTTCGACAAGTGCTGGACGCGACCTCTACGCTACGCGGCGACCTTATCGAAGACGCTGTAGAAGCCATGTTCATTGCCAATGGGATATCCTTTATCCGCACTGGCAGCCATAACCAAGCTGACATCGCCCGGCGCTTTGAAGTCCATGTGACTCCAGCGCCTGACTTCGTAGTGTTCGATCCGGTCGATGACAGTTTAAAAGCAATGCTCGAGTGCAAAGGCACGAACAATGGTGGCACCGCCCGGGATAAGGCGCTCCGATTCCGAAGCCTGAGAGCAGAATCCGTCCGACTGGGAGGCATCCCTCTTTTGGCTGTCCTTGGAGGGATCGGCTGGGCGCGCATCAACGACGCTCTAGGTCCTGTAGTCCGCGACACCGAAGGAAGAGTTTTTACGCTATCAACGTTAAGCTCGATGCTCGAAGTTGCCCCATTCCCGGGCCTTCTAAGGAGGCCATAGGCGGCGGATAGTGGCTGCTTTCCGGCTTGGATAGACAATCAAGAGCTTTCATTGATAACTACTTAAGAGCGTTTCGCGGACACCCATTCGAAACGAAGGTGGCAACCTCCAGCCTATCGCCGGCGTGCCTTTAGAGCTCGCACATACTCTTCTGGAGACTTGATACGGTAGGTGTGTCTCCCACACCCTGCCGGCATCTCACGTTTTATCCGTCGCGCCGTGTTCTATGGTCCCTCTAGACTCCCAGAGAATGCGGCGACAAACGGCAGAAAACGCGAACTGGCGACGCCCAGAGAATATTGACGTCCCCAGCACGAGGAATGCCCAGTGGTTGGGCAGCCAATTTAATCCTGTTGGCGACGGGCTTTAGTTCCTGTGCACGGCTATCGGCTTTAGAATGCGTAGCGCTAAAATGTCCTTACTCTCTTGAATCTGTCAAAATCAGCATTTAAGCGTCTACCCATACCAACTCGGCCGCCACACGGCATCGCGAGGACCAGTGTCCCAAGTCCAAGAAATCAGCATTCAGCTCGACGGAATCAGTAACGTCCTTAAAACACGACGATTCAGAGTTCCCGCGTACCAGCGGTCGTATGCGTGGGAAACCGAACACGTTGAGGCTTTGCTTGCTGACGTGAACGATGCCATTAATTCCAAGGAAAAGGAGTATTTCCTAGGGTCAATCGTTGTCACCGGACCGCTGGATCGACGATATGAGGTCGTGGACGGGCAACAGCGGCTCACAACGGTCAGCCTTCTCATTTCAGCAATCAGAGATCGATTTCGAGAAGAAGGCGATCATGAAGCAGAAACATCGATCAGAAACGATTTTTTGGCGAATGTCGACCGAAAAACCAAAGAACGAGAGCCGAAATTAGCTTTAAATGAGGTCGACAATGAGATATACCAAGAGCTTATCGAGGACAAGGACGCTATAGATCTATCGAGGTATCCGCGACAATCCCATAGACGTTTGCTCGCCGCTGCTGCGTGCATGCGCGCATACATCGATGAGTTGTGCGTACAGTCGCGAGACTCGGAAGAGACTTTACACGAATGGCTTGATTATCTAGAAACGAACCTAAAGGTAATTCTAGTTATCGCGCCAGACGACAGCAATGCTTTCGTTATATTTGAAACGCTCAATGATCGCGGCCTCGAGTTGGCAATCTCCGATCTATTGAAAAACTACCTATTTCACCGCTCAGGCGACAAGATTCAGGAGACGCAAAATCGATGGCTAACAATGGTGGCCACTCTTGAAAGCGCGTCCGACGACCCTCTGGTTGTTACGTATCTTCGCCACTTTGCAATGTCGAAGTACGGGCTAGTTCGGGAAAAAGAGCTTTTCGGCATCATCAGAAAAAAGGTAACTAGCAAGAAGCTGGCACTTCAATTTTCAACTGAACTTAGCAACACTGCAAAGACTTACGCAGGTCTGATCAACACCGATAGTGACCTTTGGACCGGGTATGACGTCGAGACGCGAGAAGCGGTGTACGCATTGAACCTGTTGGGTATGGTGCAAGTTCGCCCTCTTTTGCTTGCAATTCTGGATAAATTCGATCCAAAAAAGGTTTCGGTTGCTTTCAAAAGGCTGGTTGCGGTAGCGGTCCGTTTTCAAATTGTCGGTGGTGCTGGCGGCGGAACATTGGAGCGCATCTACAGCGACGCAGCTCGGGGCGTAGCCGAGGGGAAACTGAACTCCATCGATGACATATTGAAGGGGTTCAGCACGTTGCCGACTGATTCCATATTTATTTCGGCGTTCACCGTGGCCTCAATTTCCAAACAGTCATTGGCAAGATATTATCTCCGGATGCTAGAGAGTGGAGTACCGGGAGCGTCGGGCGAATTGGTCCCTAGCACAGACGCCGGACGGGTGAACTTAGAGCATGTCTTGCCAATTAACCTTTCAGAAAAATGGATGAAGACATGGCATCCCGACGATGCGAAAGCGTATCAACGACGGCTTGGAAATCTGGCAATCATGGCGGCAAAAATTAATAGTGCGATCGGAAACGAGGACTTTTCCGCAAAAAGGGCAGAACTAAAAAAATCCGCATTTCATTTCACCAAAACGATTGCGCAAGAGAGCGTGTGGGATCAGTCAGCAATAGAGAGGCGCCAAGCAGCGATGGCGGATGTTGCGGCAAAAGTGTGGTCGATTCGGGGATAATGAAATGATCCAGGAAGTCATGTAGTCTTCATTAGTCCGAGACTTTACGAGCAGACGCCGCTTGCAAAGGCAGTTAAGTTGCTAGGTTATTTCTGGCAAAAGCACTGGCAATGGATCGCCGGCACTGCCTTGGCTTTGATCGACATCGTTGTGTCACCGAATTGATGCGGGCAGTCAATGGAGGTCATGAGGTTGATGCTTGAGTCTCGCCCATCTTCGAGCCCACTGCTTCAACTATTGACCCGACTGCTGATCCGACCGCAGTTATCAGAACCTTGGATGCCATGGACGAAGAGCAGAAGGAATTCCAGGCCGCGCTGCTGCGATCCGTTGAGGACATGAAGGCCGGGAGGTTTGCGAGCAAAACGGCGGTCGGAGAACTTCGAAAGCCGTTCTCCGAGACCCATCCGCACCTCAACGGCTTCGTGGATATCCTGGCCGACGTCAACAACGAGACTGAGCGCGGAACGGCTCTTGCGGCTGCAGCGATGCTCGATGAGTTGCTTGGGGCGGATCATCGAATCGTTCCTGATTCCGAACAAAGGGAGCAAGGCTTTGCTCGACGGTTTCAATGCTCCGCTCAGCACCTTCTCCGCGCGCATCGCGTCGGCGTTCGCCCTGGGCCTCTTGTCTGAGATTGAGTATCGAGAGTGCGAGCTGATCCGAAAGGTGCGAAACGAGTTCGCTCATTAGATCAAGATGTCGTTCAAGACGGAAAAGGTCATGAGCCTGTGCGGGCAGCTCCAGCTATCTGCAACGAGCTATGGCGACGTTCACGTTGGCACCCGAAGTCAGTTCACAACGGCGGCGGCGGGGCTGATTCTGAATCTGACGAATCGGCCTCACTATATTGGACAAAGGCGGTTGCAGTCGGCGAGTTGGAAAACTTAGGCCCGGCCTAGCTCGCAGAAGTTTCCATTCGCTCTTGGGCATAAGCGGTGCTCAATTGATTAGCGCCGGCTAAACTACAGACTCGCGCGGCACGGATCCAATGACCGTTCGTCTGCGCACGCACATCGGCTCAACACGGGCAACCTCTATACTCTTCGGCCACATACGGGATTCGTGAGTTCATGGTGACTAATCGAACCGCCCCATTGACGGACACCATCATCGTGGCGTTATCGCAGGTCGTCGACGATGCCCAATCGGAACGGCGCGATCCAAGCCATTCCGACCTAGAGAGCTTGATTCGGCGACACGGGCTAGTTCAAGGAGATCCCAACAGTAATGGCCTAGTGGTCGGAAAAGCGAAAAGAGTTAAGGCAGTTTTGAATTGGGCCATTGAACATGCTTCGGAAGCGGGTGGCGCCTTTGTCATCTCATTCGTTTCGCTTGTCAGGGGGCATGGTGGTTTCCGGGACGGCTCGCCGAATTACGTCGGAAGACATGCGATCGATAACTGCATTTCCGCCTTCGACTCCGAGGGATTCGTCCTAGGAGCCGATGGGGATCTACGCCCCAAGGTACTAGACGCTCTATCCGGCTCAGCGCTTACTGCGGCGTTGAGAGCTTATGTTCGGCGTGCCAAGAGCGGCGTCGAGGATGCAGCATTGGAAATCGGCACGGGGAAGGATCTTGTGGAAGCGATAGCTGCCCACGTTGTGCAGCAGAAATTCGGTGCCTATCCGGGTCATGCGAACTTTCCCACGCTTCTGGGGCAGGCATTCGTTGCTCTAGGCTTAGCGACGCCCCACGACACAGCGCAGCCCGGAGAACCGCCTCAGCGGAGGATTGAGCGTGCGATGTACGAACTCGCCTGTGGCGTTAATCTACTGCGCAACAAGCAAGGGACGGGTCACGGACGTCCGTGGGTGCCTACGGCGTCTAAGGCCGATGCTCGTGCCGCCATCGAAGCTATGGGACTCGTCGGCGAATTCCTTTTGGCGCACCTTTAGGCGGACAAGGCAGTCTATGTGTGGCGTAGGGTAATTGAATTGCCCTGGCTTCCCCAAAAACTGGAAAGCCTCACAGTGCTGTCTCATGAAGATGCATCGATCGCATAGAACTGCGAGACCGATTCTCAAAATAGTTCAAAGGGCAGACCGTATCGACGGTATTACCACGAGGAGTCAACATGATGCACCACCCGCTGCATCCGGGCGAAATTATCTGGAAAGACGTTTTTGCGCCCCTCGGGTTGTCAATGACTGAAGCAGCTAATCGATTGGCCATGCCGCAGACTGTATTGTCCCGAGTGCTCGATGGCAAAGCCAGTGTCAGCCCAGATCTCGCGGCTAGACTGGAGCAAGCTGGAGCAAGCACTGCCCAAGCATGGGTCGCCATGCAGGCCAACTATGATTTGTGGCAAGCCGGGCATCGTCAGTAGACGCACGTGAGGCTGATTTCCTTCGCATAGCGAGTTTGGAATAGGGCACGCCTTTGACCCAGCAGACCTTCCATGTGAAATGGCGCGCAACCTTGCGGAGATACTCTACGCCCAACACATTTGGCAGGAACGAGCGCCTGCGTACGATCAACAACGCCGTTGCTAACCAACGACTCGCCGGCTTGGAACCTGATACTCAGACGGTGGCATTACTCTATAGAGTCGCGGCCGGAGAACTCGAAATTGACTGCGTGATCCAAGATGTGCGCCAGCGCATAGCATCCGGCGAATTCTGCTCGCAATTTGCAACGTAGGCATTGGCCTATGCAGCCAACTGACTGGCATGCGCCCAATCGCCTACTGATTCTGCGCAATTGCCGACCTTTATTGCATGACAGAGGCCCTTGAGAAAGCTGCCGTTCCAGCAATTCAGCCATCACGTTCTCGCGCACCTCGAAAGTCGCCGCAGCCCCTTGGCCATAGGCCATGTGCCCCTTAGATGCTGGCATACGGGTGACACCCTGACGTGCGAATTCCACGACAGGCTAAAATTGCCACCGGCTTTGTCTCATTGGGCACTTTCCTCGCCCCATCAAGGCCACGTCCGGAACCATCATGAAAAGCTCTTCTAAATCAACAGCCGCTAAAGACCACACTCCGCGCGTGGGATTCGTTAGCCTTGGATGTCCTAAAGCCCTGGTGGACTCCGAACGCATCCTGACCCAATTGCGCACCGAAGGATACGAAGTCACGCCCGAATACAACGACGCGGACGTCGTCGTCGTCAACACCTGTGGATTCATCGACAGCGCCAAAGCGGAATCGCTGGAAGCCATCGGCGAAGCGCTGGCCGAGAATGGCCGCGTCATCGTCACCGGCTGTATGGGCGTCGAGGAAGCGGTGATCCGCAAGGTGCACCCCAGCGTGCTGTCGGTGACCGGTCCTCAGCAATATGAAGAGGTGGTGCGCGCCGTGCACGACGCCGCCCCGCCCAAGCAGGACCACAACCCCTATCTGGACCTGGTGCCGCCGCAGGGCGTCAAGCTCACGCCGCGCCACTACGCCTACCTGAAGATTTCCGAAGGCTGCAATCACCGCTGCAGTTTCTGCATCATCCCGTCGATGCGCGGCGACCTGGTCAGCCGCCCGGTGGGCGATGTGCTGAGCGAGGCCGAGCGCCTGGTCAAGGCGGGCGTGAAGGAAATGCTGGTGATCTCGCAGGACACCAGCGCCTACGGCGTGGACGTGAAGTTCCGCAGCGGCTTCTGGAACGGTCGCCCGGTCAAGACCCGCATGACCGAGCTCTGCCTGGCCTTGTCCGAAATGGGCGTCTGGACGCGCCTGCACTACGTGTACCCGTACCCGCACGTGGACGAAGTGATCCCGCTGATGGCCGAAGGCAAGATCCTGCCGTACCTGGACATCCCGTTCCAGCACGCCAGCCCCCGCATCCTGAAGGCCATGAAGCGTCCGGCCTTCGAAGACAAGACCCTGGCCCGCATCAAGCGCTGGCGCGAGATCTGTCCCGACCTGACCATCCGTTCGACCTTCATCGTCGGCTTTCCCGGCGAAACCGAGGAAGACTTCCAGTACCTGCTGGACTGGATGCAGGAAGCGCAGCTGGACCGCGTGGGCTGTTTCCAGTATTCGCCGGTGGAAGGCGCGCCCGCGAACCTGCTGGAAAACCCCGTGCCGGACGACGTGAAGCAAGACCGCTGGGAACGCTTCATGGCATTGCAGCAAGGCATTTCGACCGCGCGCCTGGCCCGCAAGGTCGGCCGCGAGATCGACGTGCTGATCGATGAAGTGGACGAAGACGGCGCCGTGGGCCGCAGCAGCGCCGACGCCCCCGAAATCGACGGATGCGTCTACGTCAGTTCGGACAAGCCCCTGAAGGCGGGCGACCTGGTGCGCGTGCGCGTCACCGACTCGGACGAGTACGACCTTTGGGGCGACGCCATCTGAGCAACGCGGCAAGGCGCTGGTCGTCGTCGCAACGAAAAACCCGGCCTCGCGTGAACTGACCCCCGAAAGTTGGATGTTGATCCAACCTTCGGGGGTTTTTACA
>NZ_DBHKZA010000070.1:18319-35075 GCF_057314935.1 Achromobacter sp. | reverse complement strand
GGCTGTAATCTCTGGACGGGCCGCGAAAGCGACCGCGCCAGCGCCGCCTGCACCTTCTGCGACACCGACTTCATCGGCACCGACGGCGAAGGCGGCGGCAAATTCGCCACCGCGGACCTGCTAGCCGACGCCATCGCCGCCTCGTGGGGCGCCGGCACGGAAGACCGCTATGTGGTCTTCACCGGCGGCGAACCCCTGCTGCAGCTGGACGCGGCGCTGCTCACGGCCATCCATGCCCGCGGCTTCACCGTGGCCATCGAGACCAACGGCACCGTCAAGCCGCCGGCCGGCATCGACTGGATCTGCGTCAGCCCCAAGGGCACCGCGCCCATCGTCATCGAACGCGGCGACGAATTGAAGCTGGTCTACCCGCAATCCAACGCGCTGCCCGAAACCTTTGCGCATCTGGATTTCGAGCATTTCTTCCTGCAACCCATGGACGGTCCGGCTCGCGTGGCCAATACCGAACAAGCCGTCCAGTACTGTATGCAGCACCCGCAATGGCGGCTCAGCTTGCAGACCCACAAATACATAGGCATTCCATGATTTACCCCGACGCCTTGCGGAGCACGCGATGATTTCCGTGACCCGCAGGCTGGAATTCGACGCCGGCCACCGCATTCCTGATCATCGCAGCCAGTGCCGCAACCTGCATGGCCACCGCTATGTGCTGGAAATCACCCTGACGGGCGACGTGGTGCAGGCCCCCGGTGAATCCGACAACGGCATGCTGATGGATTTCTCTGAAATCAAGCACATCGCCAAGACCCATGTCGTGGACGTCTGGGACCATGCCTTCCTGGTCTATGAAGGCGACGCGGCCGTGCGCGGCTTCCTGGACAGCCTGCCGGGCCACAAGACCGTGGTGCTGGACCGCATTCCCACTGCGGAAAACCTGGCCCAGATCGTCTTCGACACGCTGGCGCCGCAATACCACGGCCACTACGGCGCGGACCTGCGCCTGACCCGCGTGCGCCTGTATGAAACGCCCAACTGCTGGGCCGACTGCAACGGTTGAGGGGTTCACCTCCCCTCTCCCGCCCCCCTGCGCTCACCGACCCCGGTTTTCCACTGATGGAAAACCGCGCTCCTATCTAGCCAATTGAAAAAATCAATGGGGATATTCGCCATTTTCAATTATTAGTAAGCTAATAGATAGGATACAATCTATTCCATGAACTCTCCTTCCGACTCCCAACTCATGGCTACCACCGCAAACCTGATGGTGTTGTCGCGCGCCTATCGCGGCGCCGCCGACAAGGCGCTGGCGGACTACGGCCTGTCGCAAGCCACGGCCTGGCCCGTCATCCTGGCGGGCCGTCTGGGCGACGGTGTGCGCCAGGGCGCGCTGGCCGAAGCGCTGGGCGTCGAAGGCCCGTCGCTGGTGCGCGTGCTGGATCAACTGGTCGCCGCCGGCCTGATGGAACGCCGCGAAGACGCCCATGACCGCCGCGCCAAGACGCTGCACCTGACGGACGCCGGCCATGCGCTGCGCGCGCAGGTCGAAGACGTGCTGGTGGAACTGCGCCGCCGCCTGTTCCAGGGCGTCAGCGAAGCCGACCTGCAAGCCTGCCTGCGCGTCTTCGACGCCTTGAAGGTGTCGCTGGGCCGGGGCGCTACCGGCGCACACCCCCAGGACGATCAATCGTGAAACTGCCGAACGTCCGCGAAACCATCTTTTCGCTCAAGAGCTACCTAAGCGCCATCATGGCGCTTTATCTGGCCTACAGCATTGGTTTGCCGCGTCCGTTCTGGGCAATGACCACCGCCTATGTCGTGGCGCAGCCCTGGTCGGGCGCCGTGCGCTCCAAAGCGCTGTACCGCCTGGTCGGCACCTTCATCGGATCGGCCGCCACCGTCTACATGGTGCCCCGGCTGTCGAATTCGCCTGTCGTCATGACGGCGGCGATGGTGCTGTGGGTAGGCGCCTGCCTGTACATGTCGGTGCTGGACCGCACGCCGCGGTCGTATCTGTTCATGCTGGCTGGCTACACCGCCGCGATGATCGGCTTTCCCAGCGTGACGGACCCGTCGCTGGTGTTCGACACCGCGCTTGCCCGCGTCGAAGAGATCAGCCTGGGCATCGTCTGCGCCACGCTGATCCACAGCATCGTGCTGCCCCGGGGCCTGGCGCCTGCATTGACCTTGCAGCTGGACAAGGCCGTGCGCGACGCCCGCAACTGGATGCACGACACGCTCAGCGGCCAGAACGCCGAACAGCGCGACCGCGACCGCCGCGTGCTGGCCAACGACATCACGCAACTGCGCCTCTTGTCCACGCACGTGCCGTTCGATACCAGCAACCTGCGCTGGACCTCTGGCGCGGTGCGCGCCATGCAGGACCAGATCTCGGCGCTGACGCCGGCCGTGTCGGCCGTGGAGGACCGCCTGCGCGCCTTGCAGGCCAATGACCAGCCCCTGCCCGAACCGGTGTCGGCGCTGCTTCACGACATCTCCGAATGGATCAACGCCGGCGCCCAGGCCTCGCACGAGACGGCCGTGCAACTGCGCGCCGCCGTCACGGCGCTGACGCCCGCCATCGACAGCCACTCCACCTGGCGCGACGCCTTGCTGGCCAGCCTGATGACGCGGCTGCGCGAACTGATCGACACCTATGACGAATGCCTGGCCCTGCGCCGCGAGATCCGCGCGGGCCTGCAAGGCGCGCCGCTGCGCACGCCGATGCGCCCCACCCGCGGCGCCCGCGATCCCAATGCCGCGCTGCACCGCGACCATGGCATGGCGCTGCTGTCCGCGCTGGCCGCGGGCGTGGCCATTTCGGTGTGCTGCGCGTTCTGGATCGGCACGGCCTGGAGCAACGGCGCCACCGCCGCGCTGATGGCCGCGATCTTCAGCTGCTTTTTCGCGTCACAAGACAATCCCGTGCCGGGCATCATGCAGTTCCTGACCTACACGGTGTATTCGATCCCGGTGTCGGCGCTGTACCTGCTGGGCATCATGCCCGCCATCCATTCGTTTGAAATGCTGGCCCTGGCGATGCTGCCCACGGCCTTCATCCTGGGCATTTTCATCGCGCGCCCCGCCAGCGCCGGCAAGGCGATGGCCATGCTGTTCGGTTTCCTGGGGACGATGGCGCTGCAAGACACCAACACCGCGGACGTCGTGTCTTTCATCGACACGCAGGTCGCGCAGTGCATGGGCGTCGCCACCGCCGCGATCATCGCCGCCATCTTCCGCACGGTCAGCGCCGACTGGAGCGCCCGCCGCATCCAGGCCGCCAACTGGAAGGAACTGGCGACGCTGGCCAGTTCGCCCCGCGCCCAGTCGCGCCATACCTACGCCGCCCGCATGCTGGACCGCATCGGCCTCTTGCAGCCGCGCCTGGCGCTGGCCAAGCGGCCTGACGACCTGGTCGCCGCGGACGCGTTGAAGGACTTGCGCGTGGGCCGCGACATCACGGAACTGCAGCATGCGCGCCGCCATCTGCCGATGGCCGAGCCCACGATCCAGCCTGTGCTGAACAGCCTTGCCCAGTTTTTCCGCGCCCGCTCGTCGTGGCGCATCGGAGAGAAGACGCCGGAATTCCTGGCGCAGATCGACCGCGCGCTGTCCAGCGTGGCGGCCACGCCGCAAGGCCTGGCCGCCCGTGACCGCGCCGTGGTGGCGCTGGTGGGCATCCGCCGCGCCTTCTTCCCCGACGCGCCCGACTACCAACCCGCCCATCCCACGCTGGAGGGCCACGCATCATGATCGGCGAATTCAACCTTTACGGCATTTATTTCCCCTGGCTGCTGGTGCTGGGCATGGTCACCCTGGCCGTTGCCTGGGCCGTGCGCCGCGTGCTCGCCCGAGTCGGCCTGTACCGCCTGGTGTGGCACCCCGCGCTGTTCGATCTGGCGCTGTTCGTGGTGCTGCTGTATGGCGTCTCCCTGATATCCCCTTATTTTCTCCAGAGATAGGTATGAAACTCCCCAATGCCCTTCGCCCTGCTGCTATGGCCAAGTTCGCGGTGACGGCCGTCGTCGTCGCCGCCGCCGCTTACGCCGGCTGGCAGCTCTGGGTGCACTACGAAGTCGAACCCTGGACGCGGGACGGCCGCGTCAAGGCCTATGTGGTCCAGGTGGCGCCCGACGTCTCGGGCCTGGTGACGAGCGTGCCCGTGCACGACAACCAGGACGTGAAGGCTGGCGACCTGCTGTTTGAAATCGACCGCGCGCGGTTCCAGCTGGCGTTCGACCAGGCCCAGGCCTCGGTGCGTTCGCAACAGGTCGCGCATGACCAGGCGCTGCGCGACGCCAAGCGCAACCGATCGCTGGGCCAACTGGTGGCGGCCGAAGCCGTCGAGCAAAGCCAGACCAAGGTGCAGCAGACCGAAGCCGCGCTGGCCCAGGCGGAAGTGCAGCTGAACACCGCCCGCCTGAACCTGGAGCGCAGCCGCGTGCTGGCCGCCAGCGATGGCCGGGTCACCAACCTGGACCTGCGCGCCGGGTCCTATGCCTCGGCCGGCCGCGGCGTGATGGCGCTGGTGGACGCCGGCTCTTTCTACGTGGAAGGCTATTTCGAAGAGACCAAGCTGCCCGGCATCCATGAAGGCGACCCCGTCACGGTGACGCTGATGGGCGATTCGCGCCGCATCCGCGGCCACGTGGAAAGCATCGCCATGGGCATCGCCGACCGCGACCGCAGCACGGGCGCCAACCTGCTGCCCAATGTGAACCCCACGTTCAACTGGGTCCGCCTGGCGCAACGCATCCCGGTGCGCGTGAAGATCGACGACGTGCCCGAGGGCGTGCGCCTGGTCGCCGGCCAGACCGCCACCGTGTCGGTCGACCCCAAGCCCGCGCAAGCGGCCTCGGCCGACGCGCGCCAGCCGTCCTGAACCCCATTTCCGCAACCCTGTCTTTCAACCCTCTTATCGACGCCCAGCCGTACCTGCCATGAACACCAAACACTTCCTGCCGCTGATGCTGGCCCTTGCGCTGGCCGGATGCACCACCGTAGGCCCTGACTATCAGGTGCCCGCCGGGTCGGTCGTCCAGCGACAGGCCGCCCAGGGCGCTTTCGTTGAAGCGCAGGCCGGCGTGTTCCAGCAGGAAGCGGTGTCCGGCCACTGGTGGCGCCTGTACAACGACCCGGTGCTGGACGGCCTGGTCGAGAAAGCCCTGTCGGCGAATACCGACCTGCGCGTGGCCAGCGCCAACCTTGAACGCGCGCAGGCCGCGGTGCAGGAATCCCAGGCGCAGCAGCAACCCACGATCGGCGTGAACGCGTCGCCCACCTTCGGCCACGTGTCGGGTCTGCAGGAACTGCAGCCCGGCGTGAATCCGCCCAGCCGCTGGTCGTACTCCGCCGGCGCCAGCGTGTCGTATCAGGTGGACCTGTTCGGCCAGATCCGCCGCGCCATCGAGGCCGCCAGCGGCGATGCGCAAGCCGCGCAAGCCGCCTACGACGCCACCCGCGTCACGGTCGCGGCCGAGACCGCGCGCGCCTACGCCAACATGTGCGCGGCCGGCATGCAATTGGCGTCGGCCCAGCACTCGGTGCAGGTGCAGAAGGAATCGCTGGACGCCGTCAGCCGCTTGCAGCGCGCCGGCCGCGGCACCACGCTGGACGTCACGCGCGCGCGCAGCCAGCTGGAACAATTGCAGGCCAACCTGCCGCCCTTCCAGTCGCAGCAGCGCACCGCGCTGTACCGCCTGGCGGCGCTGACGGGCCAGACGCCGAATGAAATCCCGGCGTCGCTGCTGCAATGCGCCGCCGCGCCGCGCCTGGCTGACACCATCCCCGTGGGCGACGGCGCCGCGCTGCTGCGCCGCCGTCCCGACATCCGCCAGGCAGAACGCACGCTGGCCGCCAGCACCGCGCGCATCGGCGTGGCCACCGCCGACCTGTATCCGAAGATCACGCTAGGCCTGTCGGGCGCCTCGGGCGGCCCCGCCTCGATGTTCGGCGACCGCGGCACCTTCGGGTGGAGCGTGGGTCCGCTGATCTCGTGGACCATCCCGAACACCGGCGCCGTGCAGGCCCGCATCGCCGAAGCCGAGGCCAACACCAAGGCCGCCGTGGCGCGCTTTGATGCCACCGTGCTGAACGCGCTGCGCGAAACGGAAAGCGCGCTGGTCGTCTACGCCCGCCAACTGGACCGCGACGCCTCGTTGCGCGCCGCTCGCGACCAAAGCGCCGAAGCCGCCTCGCAAGCGCGCCAGCTGTTCCAGTACGGCAAGACCGACTACCTGACGGTACTTGACGCCGAACGCACGCTGGCCACCAACGAAAGCGCGCTGGCCGCCTCGCAGGCCGAACTCAGCAGCGACCAGATCGCCGTCTTCCTGGCGCTGGGCGGCGGCTGGGAGAAGTAAGCGGCCTCTTGGCGGCTGGCCGGCTCAATGCACCGTGGCGCCGTCCGGCGGGGTCTGGTTCAAGCCCAGGGCCGCCTCCCAGGCGCGCAACGGCACGCAGGTCTGCAGGCGCACGATGGCGCGCTGGATCAAGGCGGGATGCAGTTCATGGCCGACGTGGCTGGCGATGTCGATGGTGGAATCGCCGTGCAGTTCTTCCAGCCGGACCTGCGCGGCCTGGATGTGGGCCGCGCTCATGACCGGATCGTCGGCGCCGTGCAGCAGATGGATGGTCGTGTATTGGGGCGCGGCCTTGGGCAGTTGCGCGTAGCGGCCGGAGAACGCGATCACGCGCCCCGCCATGCCGTCGTGGGCCTGCACCAGTTCCAGCGCCATGATGGCGCCCTGCGAAAACCCGGCCAGCGCCGTGTCGGATTGCAGCAGGCTGAAGCGGGCCTGCGCCTGGCGCACATAGGCTTCCAGGGGCGGCATGGCCTGCGCCACGCGTTCGGGGCGGTTGTCCTCGGTTACGCCGCGGACCGAAAACCACTGCCGGCCCGCCGCGCCGCCGTCGAAAGGTTCGAACCCTTCGGGCACCAGGACGGCCGCCGTCGGAAACGCGGCGCGGACCGCGACAGCCAGGGGCCTCAGGTTTTCGGGCGAACCGCCCACGCCGTGCAGCAGGATGAACAGCTGGCGCACATCGACGCCGGGTTCGGGAAGGAATTCAAGAGAACTGGAAGACGCCATGAGACTGCTCCGTGCTGGCATGAGGCCGTTGGGCTACGCCCTGATGACAGCATTGTAAAATGCGCGGCTTAAAGCGGACGGCCAGCGGGCTTTCAGCCCGACTGCTGCCGCAATTGCCTTCTTTTACCCCTGTAATGCAAACACCCACAACCGACTCGGGCGCCACGCCTGCGAGCCAGAATCAGCTGCACCGCGTGCTCAAGGCACGCCACCTCACGATGATAGCGCTGGGCGGGGCCATCGGCACCGGCCTGTTCGTCGCCTCCGGCGCCGCCATCGCCCAAGCCGGCCCGGGCGGCGCCCTGCTGGTCTACCTGGTGATCGGCCTGATGGTGTATTTCATCATGACCAGCCTGGGCGAACTGGCCACCTTCATGCCGGTGTCGGGCTCGTTCTGCACCTATGCGTCGCGCTATGTGGATCCGGGGTTCGGTTTTGCGCTGGGCTGGAACTTCTGGATCAGCTGGGCCACGGTGGTCGCCGTGGACGTGGTGGCCGCCCAGCTTGTCATGGCCTATTGGCTGCCGGACACGCCCGGCTGGATATGGAGCGTCGCCTTCCTGGCGCTGACCTTCGGACTGAACGCGTTTTCGGCGCGCAGCTTCGGCGAAGCCGAATACTGGTTCGCCATCATCAAGGTCGTTGCCGTCCTGTGCTTCATCGCCGTGGGGCTGGGCATGCTGGTGGGCATCATCCATAGCGGCGACCCGGTCGGGCTGGTCAACTGGAAGGTCGGCGACGCGCCGTTCGTAGGCAACGCGGCTACCTGGGTCGGCGTGGCGATGGTGGTGGCCTATTCCTTCCAGGGGACCGAACTGGTGGGCGTGGCCGCGGGCGAATCCGAAAATCCGCGCCGCAACGTGCCACGCGCCATCAACAACGTGTTCTGGCGCATCCTGCTGTTCTATGTGCTGGCCATCCTGATCATCGGCCTGCTGGTCCCCTACACCGACCCGCAGCTGCTGCGCAACGAAGTCGAGGACATCGCCGTCAGCCCCTTCACGCTGGTGTTCCAGCATGCGGGGCTGCTGTCGGCCGCCACGGTGATGAACGCCGTCATCCTGACGTCCGTGCTGTCGGCCGGCAATTCGGGCATGTACGCCGCCACGCGGATGCTGTTCAACATGGCGGCCGAAGGCCAGGCGCCGGCCCTCTTCAAGCGCCTGACCGCAAGCGGCGTGCCGCTGTACGCGCTGCTGGCCACCACGGCGCTTGCCTGCCTGTGCCTGTTCAGCGTCGTGTACAGCCCGAAGGCGGTCTACATCTGGCTGCTGAATTTTGCGGGCATGACCGAATTCATCGTGTGGCTGAGCATCGCAGTCAGCCACTACCGCTTCCGCCAAGGCTACGTGAAGCACGGCTACGACACGGCCGACCTGCCCTACAAGGCCGGCCTCTTCCCGTTTGGCCCGCTGCTGGCCTTCGTGCTGTGCCTGGTCGTGACGCTGGGCCAGAATTACCAGGCCTTCCTGGAAGAACGCATCGATTGGATCGGGGTCGTCTCGACCTATCTGGCCATTCCGCTGTTCCTGGCGCTGTGGATCGGCCACCGCGTGGTGAAGCGCTCGCGCTGGGTCAAGTACGGGGACATGCGCTTCTAGAGGCTGAGCGTCAGTTCCTGGTCAAGGTAGGCCGCGCGCAGGACGTGCCCTGCCCCCACGATATCGAAGGGTTTGCACATGGCGCCGGTCGAGACGATCTCGCCGGCGCGCAGCGTCACATTGCGATCGGCCGCGTGCGCGTAAAGCGCCGCCAACGAACGCAGCGGGTCCGTCACATCGTCGCCGGTCTGCGCGCGGGCCTTGACCTGCCCGTCCAGCGACACCGCCGCCGACGCATCGACTTGGCGCAGCAGGTCGGCATCCAGGCCGTCGCTGAACGGGTCGCTCACGACCAGGGCCTCGAACCCCACGTTGTCGGCCACGAAACTGGGCCACCCCACCGCGCGGCGGTCGACGAAACGCGAACGCACCAGTTCGAACGTGACGCAGGCGTGGCGGATGTCGGCGGGGTCGACCTCGCGCCCGGATAGCGGGGGAAGGTCGCGCGCCAGGACGAACGCGATCTCGCATTCCACGGTGACGGGCGCGTTCAAGGGCAGACGCACCCGGGCGCCCGAGCGGTGCAGGCGCTGTTCATCCAGCTGGCCGATCAAGGGCCGCGACAGGTTGCCGGCGCGCAATTGCGCCGGGCTGCCGACCCCAAGTTTCCATCCGCCCCGCACCCCGCCCGCGGCGCGCAACAGCGCGTCCTGCACGGCGTAGCCCTCCGCCAGGGTTGGTGGCCGCAGCGCGACGGGAAGCGCCTCGAGCTGGGTTTCGCGGCGCCATTGGTCAAGCAGGAGTTCCGCGGCGGCGGCGGGATCGAAGGGGGGAGTCGGCATGGCAAGGGAAAAGGGGAAATGTTGCGGGCGCAAGCCCTTGGGGCGGCAACCCGAACCGGGGCCGCATCACATGATAGCCATATCGCCCGGGACGCTCCACGGGGGGCTGGAAGGCCGGTACAATACTGTATATTCATACAGCATAAGCCTTCCCTTTCCCGACCCGGGCCTTACCCGCCATGCAGTCCCCTGAACGTATCCACCCCGCGTTGTGGCGCGCCACCCAGATGGCCAAAGGCGCCACCCGCAGCCTGCCCACCGGCCACGCTTCGCTTTCCGCCGAGCTGCCGGACGGCGGCTGGCCGTTGGGTGCGTTGATCGAACTGCTGACCCCGCACCCCGGCATCGGCGAAATCCGCCTGTTACGCCCGGCGCTGGCTCAATTGGAAACGCGCCGGCGCATCGCCCTGGTGCAGCCGCCGCACGCCCCCCACATCGCCAGCTGGATGAGCTGGCGTCTGGATCCCCGGCAGTTGCTGTGGGTGGCGCCGCAAAAGCCCGTCGATACGCTATGGGCCACCGAACAGATCCTGAAAAACGGCAGCTGCGGCGCCCTGATCTGCTGGCTGCCCCACGTGCGCCCCGAATCCCTGCGCCGCCTGCACCTGGCGGCCCAGGCCAGCGATTTGCTGTTCATCGCCGTGCGCCCGGCCAGCGCGGCGCAGCACGCCACCCCCGCTCCGTTGCGGCTGGCGCTTGCGCCCGCGCCGGGCGGATTGTCCGTCCATATCCTGAAACGCCGGGGACCGGTTTGCGACACGCCCCTGTACGTCGCCCTGGAACCCGGCGCCCTTACGCCTTCTTCCCCCCGCCATGCGCCTTTGGATCGCCGTCTTCCTGCGCTGCCTGCCGCTGGACGCACTACGCCCGCACTGGCCGCTTGAGGAGCAGGCGTTCGCCGTCCTGGATCAGGAACGCGTCGCCGCCCTCACCCCCGCCGCCCGCCAGGCCGGCGTCAAGCCGGGCATGCGCCGCGCCGGCGCGGCGGCCATCGCCCCCGACGTGGAACTGCTGCCGCGCCAGCCCCAAACCGAAGCCGACGCCCTGCTGGGCGCGGCGCTGGCCCTGCTGCAATACACGCCTGAAGTCGCCCTGGCCGGCGACGACACCGTGCTGCTGAACGTGGGCGCCAGCCTGATGTTCTTTCGCGGCCCGCGCGCGCTCAGCCAGCGGGTTCGCGCCACCTTGCACGCCCTGGACCTGCGCGTGGCGCTGGGCATGGCCCCCACCGCCACCGGCGCCTGGCTGCTGGCGCACCGCCCCGGCCGCCGCGTGCCCCGGCGCACCTTGACCTTGCCCACGCTGACGCGCCGGCTGGACGCGCTGCCGCTGGCGCTGCTGCCCCAGGCGCAGCCGCGCCGGGACTGGCTGGACGACATCGGCTGCCATACGCTGGCAGACCTGCGCGCCCTGCCGCGCGCCGGCCTGCAACGGCGCAGCGCGCCCGACCTGCTGCAAGCCCTGGACGCCGCCTATGGCCAGGCGCCGGAACTCTATCGCTGGATCGAACCGCCCCACCAGTTTTCACGGCGCCTCGAACTGACGGACTACGTCGAGCACACCGACGCCGTGCTGGCGGTGGCGCGCCGGCTGGCCGAACAGCTGGGCGGCTGGCTGACCGCCCGGCAACTGGCGGTGCAGCGCGTGGTGCTCAGCATGGAACACGAACGCGGCCGCCACGCCCGCCCGCCCACCGAACTGGAACTGGCGCTGGCGCAACCCGTCTGGCAGGCGCCGCAACTCTTGCATCTGCTGCGCGAAAAACTGAACCACTTCACGCTGGAAGCGCCCGTCATCGCCGTCGCGCTGCAGGCGCCCGACACGGTGGAGCAGCCCGCCGCCAGCACCACCCTGTTTCCGGAACCCGGCGGCACCGCGGCCGACCACGCCCGGCTGCTGGACCTGCTGGTGGCGCGGCTGGGCCGCGACCAGGTGCGCCACGCCCAGCCCGCTGCCGACCACCGCCCCGAAGCCGCCAATGCCTGGGGCGACGCGCTGGCGCCCCCTCAGGCCCCCGGCCCGCTGCCCTCCTTGCTGGACCGCCCCTTCTGGCTGCTGGAAACGCCACTGCCCTTGAAACTGTCGGGCCATCGCCCCCAGTACGGCGGCCAGGCGCTGCGGCTGATGCGCGGCCCCGAACGCATCGAAAGCGGCTGGTGGGATCCTGCCCTGACGGTGCGCGACTACTTCGTGGCCGAAGACGCCGCCGCCGCGCGCTACTGGATCTACCGCGAGCGCGACGCGGAACACGCGCGCTGGTTCCTGCACGGGCTGTACGCCTGAGGCCGTCCCCACCATGCACGACGACTCCTTCGACGCGCTCGATCCGTCCGACCTGTCCGCGGCGCTGCCCGGTTATGCCGAACTGCAATGCCAGTCGAACTTTTCCTTCCTGCAAGGCGCTTCGCACCCGGAAGAGCTGGCGGCGCGCGCAGCCGAACTGGGCTACGCCGCGCTGGCGCTGACCGACGAATGCTCGCTGGCGGGCGTGGTGCGCGCCCATATGGAAGCCAAGGCCCAGAAACTGCCGCTCATCATCGGCGCCACCTTCCAGCTGCGCGCCGCCCCCGACGCCGCGCCGCTGGGCCTGACCCTGCTGGCGCAGACCCGCGAGGGCTACGGCAACCTGTCCGAACTCATCACGCTGGCCCGCACCCGCGCGCCAAAGGGCGAATACCGGCTGGCGCCGGAAGACCTGACCGATCCGCCCGAAGGCTACGCGCACCTGCGCCAATTGCCCGAATGCCTGGCCATCCTGACGCCCGCCTACGGCATCGACGCCGACCGCCTGGCTGAACAGGCCCGCTGGCTGGCGCGTGTCTTTCCGCACCGCGCCTGGGTCGGCCTGAACCTGCTGTACCAGTCGCGCGACGATCTGCACCGCGCCGCCGTCGAAGGCGCCGCCCGCTCGGCGGAATTGCCTGTGGTGGCCGTAGGCCAGGTGCAGATGCACGTGCGGTCGCGCAAGCCCCTGCACGACACGCTGACCGGCATCCGCACCCGGCAGCCCGTTTCCCAATGCGGATACGAACTGTCCGGCAACGCCGAACAGCATCTGCGCACCCGCATGCGGCTGGCCACGCTGTACCCGCCCGAGGCCTTGGCGCAAACGCTGGCGGTGGCCCGCCGTTGCGCGTTTTCGCTGGACGAACTGCATTACGAATACCCCGATGAAATCGTGCCGCCCGGCCACACCCCGGCTTCCTACCTGCGCCAGGAGACGCTGGCGGGAGCGGCCCGCCGCTTTCCCGCCGGCGTCCCGGACCTTGTCGCCGAGCAGATCGAAAAGGAACTTGGCCTGATCGCCGACCTGCACTACGAAGCCTATTTCCTGACCGTCTACGACATCGTCCTGTACGCACGCAACGAAGGCATCCTGTGCCAGGGCCGCGGGTCGGCCGCCAACTCCGCCGTCTGCTATTGCCTGGGCATCACCGCGGTGGACCCGATGCGCGGCAACAACCTGTTCGAACGCTTCATCAGCAAGGAACGCAACGAGCCCCCCGACATCGACGTGGACTTCGAACACCAGCGCCGCGAAGAGGTCATCCAGTACATCTACCGCAAATACGGCCGGCAACGCGCCGCGCTGACCGCCGTGGTCATTTCGTACCGGCCGCGCAGCGTGCTGCGCGATACCGGCCGCGCGCTGGGCGTGGACCTGGGTGTCATCGACGCCGTGGCGCGCGCCCATCAATGGTGGGACGGCAAGAAAGAAATGCTGCGCACGCTGGGCGCCTGCGGGCTGGACCCCGAATCCCGGGTGGCGCGGCAATGGGCGTCGCTGGCGCAGACCATGATGGGCTTTCCCCGCCATCTGTCGCAGCATCCTGGCGGCTTTGTGATTTCACGCGGCAAGCTGTCGCGCCTGGTGCCGATCGAGAACGCCGCCATGGAAGACCGCAGCGTCGTGCAGTGGGACAAGGATGATCTGGACGCGCTGAAGCTGCTGAAGGTGGACGTGCTGGCGCTCGGCATGCTGTCGGCGCTGCGCCGCACCCTGGAACTGGCCGGCCAGCGCCGCGGCGAACCGCTGACGCTGCAGGACATTCCCGAAGGCGACGACGCCACTTACGACATGATCTGCGACGCCGACACGGTCGGCGTATTCCAGATCGAATCGCGCGCGCAAATGACGATGCTGCCGCGCCTGCGGCCGCGCAAATACTACGACCTGGTCGTGCAAGTGGCCATCGTGCGGCCCGGGCCGATCCAGGGCGGCATGGTCCACCCCTATCTGCGCCGCCGCCAGGGCAAGGAACCGGAAACCTACCCCAGCGAAAAAGTCCGCGGCGTGCTCAGCCGCACCATGGGCGTGCCCATCTTCCAGGAACAGGTGATGCAGATCGCCGTGGTGGCCGCGGGCTTCACGCCGGGCGAAGCCGACCAGCTGCGCCGGTCCATGGCCGCCTGGAAGCGCAAGGGCGGCGTGGACAAATTCCGCGTCAAGCTGGTGGGCGGCCTGCTGGCGCACGGCTACACGCTGGACTTTGCCGAAGCGCTGTTCCGCCAGGTGGAAGGCTTCGGCGAATACGGTTTTCCGGAAAGCCATGCCGCCAGCTTCGCGCTGCTGGCGTATTCCAGTTCGTGGTTGAAGCGGCACGAGCCCGAAGCCTTCCTGGCCGCCCTGCTCAACTCCCAGCCCATGGGCTTTTACGCGCCCGCCCAGTTGGTGCAGGACGCCCGCCGCCATGGCGTCTGCGTACTGCCCGCGGACGTCACCGTCAGCGGCTGGGACTCGGCGCTGGAAGCCCTGCCGGACGGCCACCCCGGCGCCCGGCGCAGCGCGCGCCCGCACGCCCCCGGCCCCGACGCCCCGCGGCCTGCCGTCCGGCTCGGCCTGAGCCTGATCCAGGGCATGCGGGAAGACGCGGCCCGGCGTATCGAGGACGCGCGCGCGCAGTCTCCATTCGCCGACACCGGTGACCTGGCCCGGCGCGCCGCGCTCAACCGCCATGACCTGAACGCGCTGGCCGCGGGCGATGCGCTGCGCACCCTGGCGGGCCACCGGCGCCAAGCCAGTTGGGAAGCGGCCGCCAGCGTGCACAGCCGCGACTTGCTGCGCGACGCCACCATCGAAGAGACCCAGGCGCCGCAGTTACAGGCGCCGTCGGAAAGCCAGACCGTGGCCGCCGACTACCGCAGCGTGGGCCTGACGCTGCACAGCCACCCGGTGGCGCTGTTGCGGGACCAATTGGCGGCCCGCAACTTCCAGCCCGCCGAGGTCCTGAACCGATACCCCGACAAGCGGGTGGCGCGCGCCTGCGGCATCGTCACCGTGCGCCAGCGGCCGCAAACCTCCAAGGGCGTGATTTTCGTGACGCTGGAAGACGAAACCGGCCCCGTCAACGTGGTCGTGCGGCCGGAACTGATCGAACGCCAGCGCCGCGAACTGCTGGGCGCCAAGCTGCTGGGCGTCTACGGCGCCTGGCAAAACGTGGACGGCGTGCGCCACTTGATCGCGCAACGGCTGGTGGACCTGTCCGACCTGCTGGGCGGGCTGGCCACGCAAAGCCGCAACTTCCATTGACGGGCGGCCCCGCCGCCCAGACCCGCTACCGGCCGAACAAGGTGCCGTCGTCCAGCGCCTGCGCCATCGCCTGATACCCCGCGTCGCCGGGATGCAGATGATCGCCCGAATCGTAGGCCGGCAGCAGACGGGCCGGATGCGACGGATCCCGCAGCACGGCGTCCATATCCCCCACGGCATCGAACACGCCGCTGCGGCGGATCCACCGGTTCACCTCGCGCCGCACCGCGTCCTTGGCCGGGCGGTAATGGCCGGCCAGCGGCGTGCCGTGCAACGAGCCCTCGTAGGGCGCGATGGTGGCCCCCACGATGCGCACGTGGCGGGCGCGGGCGGCCTCGGCCAATTGCCGGTAGCCCTCGGTCAGCCGCGCCGCGGTCATGGGCGCGTCGCCCGGCGCAAACCCGCTGTCCGGCCAGCCGATATCGTTGATGCCCATCAGCAGGACCACCGTCCGCACGCCGGGTTGCGACAGCACGTCGGCCTCGAAGCGCGCCATCGCATTCGCCCCCATCTTGTCGCCCCACACGCGGGCGCCGGAAATGCCCGCATTGACCACGCCCACGCCCTGCGGCGCCAGCCGGCGGGCCAGGAAGTCGGGCCAGCGGCGGTTGGCGCCGGGTGTTGAGCCGTTACCATCCGTCAACGAGTCCCCGAACGCCACGACGACCGGGGTGCCGGCCGCGTTTTCCACCCATACTCCGGCCAGAAAAGCCCGGCCGTGCAACGCGGCAGCGCCCGCCAGGTCCGGCGCGCCGGTGGCGTCGCCCGGCGCCAGCGCGGCGGTTTGCTGGGCGCCCCAATGGAACGTCGCCACCGGCGTCGGCTGCGGGAA
Organism: Achromobacter sp.; assembly: GCF_057314935.1. Lineage (NCBI taxonomy): Bacteria > Pseudomonadati > Pseudomonadota > Betaproteobacteria > Burkholderiales > Alcaligenaceae > Achromobacter > Achromobacter sp. The sequence continues at coordinate 19,281 of NZ_DBHKZA010000070.1, read as the reverse complement.
ATAAGTGCTGATGGCCAGTTCGCTCAGCGCGGCCACGGGCAAATCCACCGGATCGCTGATCGCCTGGGCGCCGGGCGCTATCGTGACGCCAGGCTGGCCGCCAAAACGCAATGCGCGATCCGACGCGGGGTCGATGGCCGCCCCCGCCCGGGCCCGCGCCACGCGGGCCGCGCCGACCACGAGCGGCTGCGTGCCGTACCGGTTGGACCACAGCACCCGCAGGCGCTTGCCGCCCAGGCTGATCTTGACGGTCTCGCGCAGCGTCTGATCCGCCACCTGCGCCGGCATGCCGGTAGGCAGCACGAACGCGGCGTCCCAGGACGGCTGCGGGCTGGCGAACCAGGAACTGACCCAGGACGATTCCGTCGCAGGCGCGGGAGCGGCCGCCTGCGTGGGGGATGGGCGCCAGACCAGGCCCGTGGCGGCCAGGCTGGCGGTGCGGACGAAAGAACGGCGGTTCATGGCGGGGGGGGGCATAACGGCTCCTTGGAAGCGGATAGCGGTTTCAACCGCGACGCTTTCACGATAGGTTCTTCCAAATCTTTCCGGTAGACCCGTAAAATGCATACAACTTCTTCCAAAATGGAATGACCATCATGGATACCCTGCGCGCCATGCGGGCCTTTGTCCGCGCCGTGGAGCTGGGCACGCTGTCGGCCGCCGCCCGGGAACTGGGCTTGAGCCAACCGGCGCTGAGCAAGATCGTGGCCGCGCTGGAGAAAGACCTGAACGTGCGCTTGCTGGAACGCAGCACGACTCGCGTCGTGCCCACCGAACAAGGCAAACGCTTCTACGAACGCGCCAATCGCGTGCTGGAGGAATATGCCGAAGCCGTGGCCGACGCCCGTGGCCAAACGGAGCAGCCCGCCGGCTTCCTGCGGGTCAACGCCCCGGTCGCACTCGGGCAGTTCCGGCTGAATGCGCTGATCCGGGAATTCCTGGACGCCTATCCCGACATCCAG
>NZ_DBHKZA010000070.1:12118-18219 GCF_057314935.1 Achromobacter sp. | reverse complement strand
CGACCGCGCGCATCCTGCGCCCCGGCCAGCTGGTCACCATGGAATACAACGCGACGCGCCTGAACCTGATCGTGGACGACAAGGACGTCATGACGGCGATCCGCTGCGGCTAAGGCCGCCTTGGGGGCCGGCGCCCGCCGGCCTGCCGCCTACGCTTCGCGCCGCAAGGCGGCCGGCGGCACGTGGGGCAGGAATGCCCCCGCCACTTCGAACGCGCATTCCTCGCGCGCGATATCGATCACCCGCGACACGATCGGGTTGACGATGTTCTTCTTGTGCACGGCGTAGTAATTGATGGTGGGCAGGTCCGGCCGCACGTGCAACTGGCACAGCGCGCCGCGCTCGACCAGCGGCGCGAAATACGCGCCCGGCAGATAGCTGATGCCCAGGCCCAGCATCGTCAGCTGCGCCATCATCCCCAGGCTGTTGCAGGTCAGCACGCGCTTGACCGGCAGGCCTTGCTCGGCGAACCACGCGTCATACAGATGCGACAAGGCCGAATTCGTGGGCTGCGAAATCACGGGGTACGGCGCCAGGTCCTGCGGCGTCAGGCGCGCCGAGAAATCGATGTCCAGCGCGGGGCTGGCCATCCAGACATTGGTGACGGCGCCCAGATGCGTGCAGTCGTACTGGTAGCTCCAGAACGGCCCCGGCATGATGGCCAGGTCGATCTGGTCCTGCTCCAGCCTTTCGTACAGCGTGATGCCGCCGTCGATCTCGGGCATCAGCTGCACGCGGGGGTAGCGTTGGCTGATCTGGTTGATCAACCGCGCCAGCCAGGTCATGCCCACCAGTTCGGTCACGCCCAGCCGAACCACGCCTTCGAAACTGGCGGGGTCCGCCATGTTCTGCACGATGCGGCTGTTCAGGTCCAGCATTTCACGCGCCAGCTCGAACAGTTTGCGCCCTTGCGGCGTCATCACCAGCTTCTTGGCGCGGCGCTCGAACAGGGGCGAACCGGCAAACGCTTCAAGTTCGCCCACCCGCTTGGCCACCGCAGACTGCGTGGTGTGCAGTTTGCGGGACGACGCGCTGAAGCTGCCCAATTCGGAGCTCCAGTAAAAAGCCTCTAGCTGTTTAAGGGTGTACATCGCGGCGGTCGATGCGAAACGCATGGAAACCCTCACCTTAACATCGCCGCCGCGCTGCCTGCCGCGACCTTAGCCGCGCGGATGCAGGATGTCGGCCAGGAAACGCTGCGCGCGCGGATGGGACGGCGCGCTGAAGAAGCGCTCGGGCGTATCCATTTCCAGGATCTCGCCGCCGTCCATGAAAACGACCCGGTCGCAGACGTCGCGCGCGAACCCCATTTCGTGGGTCACGCACACCATCGTCATGCCATCCTTGGCCAGGCCCTTCATCACCTGCAGCACCTCGCCCACCATCTCGGGGTCCAGCGCGCTGGTGGGTTCGTCGAACAGCATCACCGGCGGTTGCAGGGCCAGCGCCCGGGCGATCGCCACGCGCTGCTGCTGACCGCCCGACAGGGCCCCCGGATAGGCGTCGATCTTGTGTTCCAGGCCCACGCGTTCCAGCAGGCTTTTCGCCAGCGCCACGGATTCCTTGCGGGACTGCTTGCGGATGTTCACCGGCGCGAAGATCACGTTCTCCAGCACGCTCATGTGCGGAAACAGGTTGAACTGCTGGAACACGAAGCCGATCTTCTGGCGCAGCGCGTTCAGGTTCGCGCCCTTGGCGTAGATGTCCGCGCCGTCGATCAGGATGCGGCCCTTTTCGATGGGCTCCAGGCGGTTGATCGTGCGGATCATGGTGGACTTGCCCGACCCCGACGGGCCGCACACCACCAGCACTTCGCCGCGCGCCACCGACAGGTCCACGTCCTTCAGCACGTGATGCGCGCCGTACCACTTGTTCACTTTTTCAAGATTGATCATGTTTTGTCCTTGCTTTAAGCCATGGCGCGCGAGCGGCGGATACGCAGGTCCAGCCAGCTCAAGCCGCGGCTCAGGCTGAAGCACACCAGGAAATAGATGATGGCCAGGATGCCGAACACCTGCAGCGGCTGGGTCAGCACCAGGTTGTTGACCTGGTTGGCCGCGAAGGTCAGTTCGTTGACGCTGATGACGTAGCCCAGCGACGTTTCCTTGATGGTCGACACGAACTGGCTGGTCATGCTGGGCAGTACGTTAAAGAGCGCCTGCGGCAGGACCACCTTGCGCATCGTCGTCCAGTAGCCCACGCCCAGCGAGCGCGACGCCTCGATCTGGCCGCGCGGCACCGCCTCGATGCCCGAACGGATCACTTCCGACAGGTACGCGCTTTCGTAGACCACCAGCGCGAAGATCAGCGTCCAGAAGCCGCTGACGACCTGGCCGGTCAGTTTCGGCACCACAAAGTAGGCCCAGAAGATCAGCATCAGGAGCGGCATGCCGCGCACCACGTTGACCAGCGCCTTGCTGGCCACGCGCAGCCAGCCGAACGGGCTGACCCGGGCCAGCGCAATCAACAGCGCCAGCGGCATCGACATCGCCAGGCCAAGCGCCGCCAGGATCAGCGTGAGCACCAGTCCGCCCAGCGGGCCGTTGGGGTATTGGCCCACCAGCAGCGTGGGCCAGTATTGCAGTAGCAGATCAAGCACCGTGGCCTCCGCGGTTCAGACGATAACGGGCGTAGATGCGCGATCCGACCGCCATGATCAGGAACGATCCCAGCAGGTACATGATCGTCGCGGCGCCGAAGGTGGCGAAGGTGCGGTAGGTCTCGTTTTCGATCTCGCGGGCCTGGTAGGTCAGTTCCATCACGCCGATCGCCATGGCCACGCTGGTGTTCTTGAACAGCAGCAGCGCGCGGCCCACCAGCGGCGGAATGGAAATGCGCACGGCCTGCGGCACGATCACGAAGCGCATGCACTGCAGATAGCTGGCGCCCAGCGCCCGGGCCGCTTCGAACTGCGTGCCCGGAATGGCGCGCAGCCCGCTGCGGATGTCTTCGGAGATGTAGGCGGCCGAGCCCAGCGCCAGCGCGATTGCCGCCAGCGACATCTCGGCGTTGTGCTCGTACAGCCACATGCGAAAGCCTTCGGGCAGCAGTTCCGGCATGCCGAAATACCAGAACAGCACCTGCACCAGCAGCGGCACGTTGCGGTGGTATTCCACGTAGGCGTCGACCACCCAGCGGCACGGCGCCAGGTTGGTGGCGCGCACTACGACCAGCGTCACCGCGATCGTGAAGGCCATTACCCAGGCAACCAGGAACAGCTGCACGGTGACCAGCATGCCGCTGGCCAGCAGCTGGTATTGGGAAGCGTCAAGTAGGCTCATAAAGCAATCAATCTCCTGCAATCGCGCGGCCCACGCCAAACGTCACGGGCTCCGGCCGCCCACCTGGGAGGACGCCGGAAACCGTGACGGGGACATGCGGGTCGCGCTGGGGTCAGCGGTCGTTCAGCCGGCGATGGGGCCGATCTTGAAGCCGCGTTCCAGCTTGTACGGCGTTTCGGGGCCGAACCACTTGTCAAACAGCTTGGCGGCCGCGCCCGAGCTTTCCGCTTCGTCCAGCGCCTGGTTCACCGTCTGCAGGAAACGCGGTTCGGACTTGCGCACGCCCAGGCCCCAGGGTTCGTCGAACACCGACTTGGCGATCACGCTGACGGGCGCGGTCGGCGGGCTTTGCAGCACCAGGCGCGCAAGCACCAGTTCAGAGGCGAACTGCGCATCCACCTTTTTCTGCTGCAAGGCGAGATAGGTGGCCGAACTGTCTCCATAGCCGATGACCTGGGACTTGTTCAGGATGCGCTTGATCTCGCGCTCGGAGCTGGAGCCCTTGGTGGCGCCGACGCGCCGGCCGTTCAGGGCTTCAACGGTGTCCAGCCCCGAGTCCTTGCGCACCAGCAGCTTTTGCGGACTGACGTAGTAGGCGTGGCTGAAGGCGATCTGTTCGGCGCGGTCGGGCGAATAACCCAGGTTGGCTGCCAGGATGTCCACGCGGCCTTCGTTCAGTTCCGGCACGCGCGCCGCCACCGACAGCAGCTTGTAGTTGACCTTCACGCCCAGCTTGTCGGCGACGAGCTTGCACACGTCGACGTCGTAGCCCACCAGTTGGCGCGTGGCGCCGTCCTGGAAGCTGAACGGCTGCGAAGTGCCCAGCGTGCCGCAGACGAGTTCGCCGCGCGCCTTGATGTCGTCGACCTGATCGGCCTGGGCGGCGGCGCCCAGCGCCAGGATAGCCAGGCCCAGGCAGGCGGCGAAGAGAGTGTGGCGTTTCATGGTTGATTCCCCTTGTCTGTTTGTGTGGTGGTCGTACTGGAATGGAATGCGCGGCGCCGGCTCAGGCCAGCTTGGCGCAGGCCTCGCGGATGGCCGCGCATCCCTGCTTGATGTCGTCCAGGGATGCGGCGAACGACAGCCGGAACGTGCCCGGCGCGCCGTAGGCATGGCCGTCGATGACAGCCACGCCGGCCTCGCGCAGCAGATAGTGCGTCAGGTCGGTGTCGGTGGCGATCACGTCGCCGGCAGGCGTCTTCTTGCCCAAGAGCCCGGCGCAGTCCGGAAAGACATAGAACGCGCCTTGCGGCACGACGATCGCCAGGCCCGGCGCGCCAGACAATTCGGCGATCGCCAGGTCGCGGCGTTCGCGGAATACCTGCGCAAACTCAGCCACGCAATCCTGCGGCCCGGACAGCGCTTCCAGCGCCGCCGCCTGGCTGACGGACGAGGCGCCCGACGTGCTTTGGGATTGCAGGATCGCCATCGCCTTGATGAGCTCGTCGGGGCCGGCGCCGTAGCCGATGCGCCAACCGGTCATGGCGTAGGCCTTGGACACCCCGTTGACCACCAGCGTGCGGGCGGCCAGTTCCGGCGCGACCTGCAACGGATGCACGGTCGGTTCGCCTGTGAAGTTCAGCCGGGCGTAGATGTCGTCGGTCATCAGCCACACGTGCGGATGGCGCTTGAGCACCTCGGTCAGGCCGCGCAGTTCCTCGGCCGTGTAGACCGCGCCCGTCGGGTTGCTGGGCGCGTTCATCATCAGCCACTTGGTGCGCGGCGTGATGGCGCGCTCCAGCGCCTGCGGGGTGACCTTGTAGTCCGTGGCGGGCGAGGTCTGCACCGCGACCGGGGTGCCACTATTGACCAGCACCATGTCCGGGTACGACACCCAGAACGGCGCGGGGATCAGCACCTCGTCGCCCTCGTTCAGCGTGGCGGCCAGGCCGTTGAAGATCACCTGCTTGGCGCCGGTAGAGACGATGATCTGCGCCACGGGGTAATCCACCCCGGTCGCTTCCAGCAGATGGCCGCGCGCGGCGCGGCGCAAGGCCACCGTGCCCTGAGCGGGCGGGTACTTGGTTTCGCCACGGTTCATGGCGGCGGTGGCCGCCTGGCGGATGTGTTCCGGCGTCGAGAAGTCCGGCTCGCCGATTGTCAGGTCGATGATGCGGCGGCCCTGCTCGCGCAGTTCGGCGATGATGGCGCGCGCGGCGACGCTGGGCGACAGCTTGATGCGCTTGATGCGGTCGGCAACGATGCTCACTTGACGGCTCCCATCTTCTCGGCCAGGGTCTTTTCCAGCCAGGGCTTGGTGTAAGTGCCGGCGCGCAGCTTTTCCTTGGCCACGGCTTCGTCGGCCTCCTTCTTCTGCGCCAGGGCCAGCACGGCCGCGGCGAATTCGGCGGGGATCACCACCACGCCGTCGGCGTCACCCACGACCACGTCACCCGGGTTGACCACTTGGCCGCCCACGGACACCGGCACATTGATTTCGCCCGGGCCGTCCTTGTACGGGCCCTTGTGCGACACGGCGCGCGCGAAGCAGCCGAATTCGCCCTGGGCGAAGACGTCCAGGTCGCGTACCGCGCCGTCGATCACGAAACCCTCGATGCCGCGCGATTGCGCATCCATCATCATCAGTTCGCCGACCAGCGCGTTGCTGGTATCGCCGGCGCCGTCGACGACGATCACGTCGCCCGCGCCGCCCAGCGAAATCGCCTTGTGGATCATCAGGTTATCGCCCGGGCGGGTCTTGACGGTCAGCGCCAGGCCGACGGTGCGGCGCGTGCAGGCATGCATCGGGCGCAGGCCCGACACGCCGTACAGGCGGTTCATGCAGTCGCTGATCTGGGCTGAGCCGATGGCGGCGAAGCC
>NZ_DBHKZA010000070.1:9931-12018 GCF_057314935.1 Achromobacter sp. | reverse complement strand
AGCATCGTTCGCTGAACCGGTCGACGAGCAGCCGGCAAGCAAGGCGACAAGCCACAGGGCTGCGACGCGGAGGTTCAGCAGCCACAGTGCGCTGCGATATCAGCCATAATCAATTCAACCTGACCCCGCGTGACAGCAGGAGTTCAGTTTTCGCTCCCAGATCAACCGGTAGCGGGTAGGCCGTAGCGTACTCAGTGCGGAGTATCTCAATGATGACACCGGAAACGCCAGACGACGACTTGGTACGGACCCGCAGCCACAGGCCACACGCACTGCCCCAAGGCTTTCGGGCGGGATTGATTACGGCCATCACGGTATTGCTCGGCTTTTCGCTGGGTTTCCTGCGCTACTGGGGCCTGGACGCGCCGGGCAATTGGAGCGCGCTGTCCGTGCTGCCAGGCGTATCCTTGTTGCTCGCCAGCCTGCTGCAGATAATTGCTCTGTACCGCGCCTTGCGTTTGGAGGATGAAGCCGAGAATGAATACCGGAAAACCGTGCGATGGTTCATCGCGTCGGCGATGCTGCTGTTGCTGGGCCTGACAGCGGCGTTGTGGGAGGCGGCGTGATGTTTGGCTTTCGTCAATGGCAACAACCTGAATGCATGGAGGGTCTTCGCTCCACGCAGGCCAAGGTCCGCCTGGTGGCGCTGCCGACCGTGGCCGATGACGTACAGACGGTGCAATTCGCCTTCTTAGCCAATTGCCGAGACGATTCGCAGACGCGACACGCCAGTCAACGTTTCTTTGAATGGTTGCAACAGACCGGTGAAGAGGCGCTCGTGGCGCGCAGGGCGGTGTCTCGTGCTCGGATCGTCAAGGTAGTAGCGAAAGAAATGAATGGCTGAGGAGACGGAACATGAATGAAAAAGATCTGCTTCTGGGGCCTGTGTTGTCGTTCCGTGGTATCGGAAAAGGTGACGCCTGGAAAGTAAGCGCGCTGGTGGGCCTCAAGGCGGGCGCCGTCACGCCTGCACTGGAGGTCGACGGCAAGGCTTGCGCCGCGCCAAAGGAGCTATTGGCCATCAACGGCGAACGCTATCTGCGCTACGACCTGTCCTGCAAGATCTTGAAGAACGAGCGCACCGTAAGTTACGGTATTTCAGGTGGATTGACGTGGCGGATGACGGTACCCGGCAAGGATTTCTCGCCGCGCATGGCTTATGTGTCGTGCAATGGGTTTTCGGACCCGGCCGTGATGCGAAAGCTCATCCGGACGTCGGACGCGGTGTGGGAAGACCTGCTCTACAGCCACGACCGCGAACTGCGAAAAGAACAGGGTGCAGGCGAAACCAAGCTGCTGGACAAGGAGCAGTTGTGGCATGAGAAGCGCATCCATGACAAGGGCCTGCAGCGCTTTCATCTCATGCTCATGGGAGGCGACCAGATCTACTTCGACTCGATCTGGGAAGACGTTAAGGCGCTGCGCCGGTGGGTGGCCTTGCCTCGGCAGGCGCAATTGGAGTTCAAGGTCACCAAGGCGCTGGACCGCGAGATCGAGGCCTACTACTTCGGACTGTACAAGCAACGCTGGCTGCCCAGCGAGCGCAAGCCCTGGTCGTCGCCAACGGCCACGCTAGACGCGAGCGCGGCGATGGCGTCGATGCCGACCGTCATGATGTGGGACGACCACGATATCTTCGACGGCTGGGGTTCGTACAGCTGCGAGATGCAGAACAGCCCACTCTTTCAGACGCTGTTCCGCCACGCCCGACGCGCCTTCTGGGTGTTTCAGATGCAACATGCGCTGGACGACCTGCCCCAACAGGAAGACACGACGCCAGCGGGTTTTTCCCGACAAGACCCGCTGCTCAAGCCCATCGTGTGGAGTCAGGTACTCGCCAAGGATGCGTTGGCGCTGCCCCTGCTGGACGGCCAGCCGGGATTCACTTCCGCGTACGCCATCGGGCCGATGGCCATCATGGCGGCCGATCTGCGCACCGAACGCTCGCGGACACAGGTGATGGGCTCGGACACCTGGGGCCAAATCAAGAATTGGACCGACAGCCTGAAATCCGGCAACGCGGGCGCACGACCCAAGAGTGCTTGCCAGCATCTTCTGTTCATGTCCTCGGTGCCCGTCGTGCACCC
>NZ_DBHKZA010000070.1:6748-9831 GCF_057314935.1 Achromobacter sp. | reverse complement strand
CCTCAAAACATCGACGTGCAGTACGTTGCGGAAGTGATGCCTTTCCCTGGGCACGACAAGCATGTCATGGCAGCGCGCAACTGGCTGGCCCTGGAGTTGGACATGGGCTCGGCCGAGGGGTGCAAGTTATGGGCAACGTGGCGATGCGAAACCGAAATCAGCTTTTCGAATCACTTGCTCGCAGTCGCAGCCGTTGCATGAGTAAGGGTTATCCCTTATTCATGCTCCCATCCGGTGTTCCGCCCTAATCGTCGCCCGCGCTGCCCCCATTGCGCGCTTCCGACAGCGCGATCGTCAGGTGCATCACCTTCTTTTTCAGCTGGTCGCGTTCGTCCGTCAATCGCGCCAATACGCCGCGCAGGCGCGCCACCTCGGCGGGCAGGTCCGCGATGCTTTCGATCGGCACTTCGGGCGGGGCTTCCCGGGGCGGCGGCGCCTTGGCCTGGCGCACTTCGCGCGCCGCCTGCTGCAGCTCTTTCCTGCCACCGGCCACGGCGGCGGCCTGGCGTTCGACGGGCAAAGACGCCACGGCGGCCGCGGCGTTGATCGAAATCGCGCCCTCTTTCACGGCACGCACCAGTTCCGGCGCGGCGTCTTTCTGGATCTTTTCGATCTGCCCCAGCGTATTGCTGCTGATGCGCGCCGCACGCGCCAGCGCCTGGCGGCTGGGCACGGGGGGCGTCCAGGAGATGTTCGGCGGCAGGCGCGGCGCGCCATCGGCGCCCGGCGCAGCGGCGCCCCCCGCATCCTCGTCCCAAGGCGGCGAACCGTCGGACGATGCGGCGTCAGCCGACCCGGCATTGGGCGGCGCGCTGCCTTCGGGCGGCGTGCGCGCCAGCAGGATCTCTTTCTTGCGCAGCGCCAGCACGCCCCGCTGGAAGTCCGACACGCTGCGCCGGCCCAGATGGTTTTCGATCATCCACAGGTGCACGTCTTCCATCGACTTGAACGTGGTGTTCTGGCGGGTCTGGAATTCAATGCCGTGCTTCTGGCAGATGGCGTAGCGGTTGTGCCCGTCCACCAGCAGGTCGCCCCACAGTACCAGCGCGTCGCGGCAGCCCTCGGCCAGCAGGCTGCGTTCCAGCGCCTCGTGCTCGTCTTCGGTCAAGGGGTCAATATAGGCGCGCAGGCCCTCGTCAATCCTGATATCCATGATGTCCAAAAAGGTTACTCGCCCGGCGTTTCCACCGGCGACCCGCTACGTCAGCCCCTGGCCGCGCAACAAGTCCTGAATGGCCGCCAACCGCGCCACGGGGTCGGTCAGGCCCAGCAGCCGGGCCTTGTCGTCCGGCGGCAGCGGCAGCAGTTCGCACCAGCGGTCCGCCACCCAGGCGCAGTCGTCCAGCCGGTAAGGCGGCGCCAGCGGCATGCGGTCGGCAGGCACGCCGTCCTGCTGCCATTGCGCCACCAGCCGGCCCAGCGCATCGGCGCTGGCCTGCATGATCGCCGGCACAGGCGTGGGCGGGTCGTCGGCGATGGGCTCGGTCTGGCCCATCCAAAGACCGTATTTTGCCACCTCGCTGGAAAGCAGCCGGAATCGGCGGGTGCCGATGCAGCGCACCTGCAGCAACGCCGGCATCGGCGCGTCCCAAGACGCGATGCGGGCCATCGTGCCCACGGGGGCCAGCGTCTCGACGCCTTCCGGCGAACGGACTTCGCTGCCCGCCAGCAGGCCCACCACGCCGAACTCGCTGCCGTCCGCGATGCAGCGGCGGATCATATCCAGGTAGCGCACCTCGAAAATGCGCAGATGCAGCACGCCGGCGGGAAACAGCGCATTGGATAAGGGGAACAGCGGGATCAGCGCCATGGCAGTCTCCTACTTGACCTCGAACGCGGCGTCCACCGGCACCTGCATGGCCGTCACCATCGCATTGGTCTGTGCCGCCATGCCGATGACCGACAGCAGTTCAGCGTGCTGGCCGTCGGTCATGCCCTTCGCCTTGGCCGCCGCCGTGTGCGAATGTATGCAGTACGAACACCCGTTGGCCGTGGATACGGCGATGTAGATCATTTCGCGCACCAGCGGGGACAGTTCGCCTTCCGACATCATCACCTGCTTCAATTGCGCCCAGACGCGCTGCAGCTGCGGCGGGTCGTTGGCCAGCGCGCGCCAGAAGTTGTTCACGAAATCCGATTTGCGCGTGGCGCGGATGTCTTCGAACACCGCCCACGCCTCGGGGTTTTTGCGGACATCCTCGTCCGACAGTAATTTGACCGTGCTCATGCGCGGATTCCTTTACGTTGTTGAAGGCTCAGGCGCCGGATGTCACACATTGCGGCCATCGTACGGGATACGCGTCAGGGCATTGATGTCCACGCTTTCCAGGCATCGCGCATTCACCGCCGCGGTCTCTTCGCCCTTGGGGCTGACCCCGAAGCCAAACGGCGCGCAACCGCAATTGGCGCAAAAATGGTGTGCGATCACATGCTTGTTGAATTTGTACGTGGACAGGCTTTGCGTGGGCGACGTGATGCGCAGCTGCGCGCGCGGCACGAACCACAGCAAATAGCCTTTGCGGCTACAGTGGGAGCAGTTGCACTCCAGAACCTGCGACACGTCGCCATCGACTTCAAATCTGATCTGTCCGCAGTGGCAGCTACCTTGTTGCATGGCCGGGCTCCTTCAAGTATCACGGGTCGGGCCTTCCATCATAGATCGGCCACGGCTGCCCCGGCACCTGCCCGCCCAACCAGGAAGACTTCATGCCCCAACTCTCCGCCTACCTCAGCTTCGACGGCAACTGCGCCGACGCCCTGCACTTCTACGAGCGCGTGCTGGGCGGCCGGATCGAAGCCATGATCCGCTACGCCGACGCCCCGGCCGACGCCGCCATGCCCGCCCTGTCCGCCGAAGACGCCGAACGCATCATGTACGCGCGGCTGGCGCTGGACGAGCAGACCCTGATGGGCAGCGACGCCACGGCTGGGCACCCCTATCCCGGCAAGAAAGGCATGGCTTTATCGCTGGCCTACCCCACGGTGTCGGACGCGCAGCGCGTGTTCGAACAATTGTCCGACGGCGGCAACGTGACCATGCCGTTGCAGAAGACGTTCTGGGCCGAGGCGTATGGCGCCCTGGT
>NZ_DBHKZA010000070.1:0-6648 GCF_057314935.1 Achromobacter sp. | reverse complement strand
GGCGAGTATCGACCGGGCGGGTGGCGCCTCCCCGTCGCGTCCGCGCGACGCCCGGCGTCCCTTTTGAATCATTGACATTGCCCGCCCGCGGCTTGCAGTAATCTGGCAGCGCCCCTACCTACCGGACGCGCCCGCCATGAACTTCCTTGCCAGCGCCACGCTGCTTCGCCGCCGGGACGGCCACGAAGCCCGCGTCACCTATGTGGAACTGTTCTTCGACCTGGTGTACGTCTTTGCCGTGACGCAGCTGTCGCACAGCCTGCTGCACGACTTGACGCTGATGGGCGCGGTGCATACGCTGGTGCTGTGGTTCGCGGTCTGGCTGGGGTGGCAGTACACGTGCTGGGTCACCAACTGGTTCGACCCCGACGCCATCCCCATGCGGATCATGCTGTTTGCGGTGATGCTGGTGGGCCTGATCGCCGCGGCGGTCCTGCCCGGCGCGTTTGGCGACAACGGCCTGATCTTTGCCGTCTGCTATGCGCTCATCCAGGTGGGCCGCACCCTGTTCATCGTGCTGCACCTGGGGCCGAACCACCCGCTGGCGGCCAATTTCCGGCGCATGCTGGGCTGGCTCGGCATTTCCGCCGTGCTGTGGATCGCGGGCGGCCTGGCCTCGGGCGAAGCGCGGCTGGCGCTGTGGATCCTGGCCGTGGCCTGCGAATACATCTCGCCGATGTTCGGCTTCCGGCTGCCCGGCATGGGGCGGTCTTCTACCCGCGACTGGACGATCGAAGGCGGGCACCTGGCGGAACGGTGCCAGCTGTTCGTGATCGTGGCGCTGGGAGAAACCCTGCTGATCACGGGCGCCACGCTGGGCGAGCACCCGCACTGGGACGCCCCCACGCTGATCGCGCTGCTGGTGGCCTTTCTGGGCACGGCAGCGATGTGGTGGGTGTACTTCGACACCAGCAGCAAGGACGGCAGCGAAGCCATCGTGCACGCCTCGGACCCGGGCCGCATCGGCGCCTATTTCCACTACGTGCACGTGATCCTGATCGCAGGCGTCATCGTATCGGCCGTAGCCAATGAACTCGTCATCCTGCATCCGGACGGCCGCATCGCGACCCCGGCCGCCGCTGCGCTGATCGGCGGCCCGGCGCTCTACCTGTTGGGCAACGGCATCTACAAGACGGTGGTGTACGCCCGCTTTCCGCTGTCGCACGTAGCCGGACTGGTGTTGCTGGCGGCGCTGGCGCCCGTGTCGTACGTGACCGACAACCTGATGGTGGGCGGCCTGACCACGCTGATCCTGATGCTGGTGGCGGCCTGGGAAAGCGTGTCCCGGCGCCGCGCGGCGCGCGCCACGCGGTAGGCCTGGCGCGCCGTCAACTGCGCCGCTTGCCGAACACGGACTTCGGCGTGCGGCCATGGAAACGCGTGAACGCCGCGCTGAAATTGGCGGGATGCCGGTAGCCCACGCGATAGGCGGCCTGTGCCACCTGGCAGCCGGTTTCCAAGAGTTCCCACGCCCGGCGCATCCGCAGTTCCGTCAGCAGCCGGTGCGGACTGGTCCCGTAGAGCTTGCGGAACCCCTCCTTCAGCTTGAATTCGTTCAGCCCCGTGGCCAGGCACAGGTACTGCACGGTCAGGTCGCGGTCCATCTGCTCGTGCATCAACGCCCGCGCGGCTTCCAGCCGGCCGATGTCGGCCTGGCTGAGCCGGCCCGCTTCCGGTGCCGGCGCCAGGCCGCGTAATTGCCGGGACAGCAACGTCAGCGCGCGGATGTGCGCGTCCAGGGGATCGGCGCCTGACGCCAGTTCGATTGCCATGGCAGCCAGCTCGGGCGTCGTCCTGCCCTGCGACAGGCACCGCAAGCCGCCAGCGCCGAGCAGGCTTTCCGCGCGGTCGTCGCCGGCATAGCGGCGCAGCACTGGTTCGCCCACCAGCAAGCGCAATTGCGACACGGTGGCGCCGCCGGCATAGCGGCGTTCGCCCTGGCTGCGTTGAAACGCGGTGACGGTTGTGTGGCCGCCGCGGAAATCCAGGCCGGCGCCATCCACGCCCCGATAGGCCGACACGCCCTGCATCGCCAGCGTGATCACCAGCGTGCGCGCGCCATACCCGGCGGCGTTCTCTTCGACCAGGTCGCGCTGCGGCGTGTACTGCGAATGCACCAGGGTCAAACCGTCGTCCAGTTCCAGCCTGTCCGCGCGGCAATCGCCCAGCTCCTGAGGCAAGGCAACACGCCGCCAGCCTGGGCGGGGGCTCTTGCCCGGTTGGGCAAGCAAGGACGAAACACGCATGACCATGAGGGCTTTCCTGTGCCGGCGCCGTTTTGCATACGGATGGATCCGGAACGCATATGAATGTGAATGATAGTTGTTCTCATAAAGAAATACCATCTTCGGGACGGCCGCACAAGGATAGCGGCCGCTTGAGTCTGCACAGGAAGCCCGATGATCCCGCCCCGCCCTCTTACGCCCATCGCCTGGGCCTTGCTTTGCCTGGCCGCCGCGCCTGCCGCGCGCGCCCAGCCCCCCGCCGAATTGCCCGCCATCACCGTCACCGCCGACAAACAGGAACGCGCGCTGGAAGACGTCCCCTCCAGCCTGTCCGTATTCGACGGCGACATGCTCGAGGCGCAAGGCATCCAGAACGTGGAATCCCTGCAAGCCATCACGCCCGGGCTCAGCTTCCAGCCTTTCGGCCAGGCGGGCGTGAACTCGCCCGTCATGCGCGGGCTGTCCGCCAACTTCTTCTCGTTCTCCACATCGACCTTGCTGGTCGTGGACGGCGTGCCCACGCTGACGGCACAAGGGTATGACGACCCGTTGCTGGCGATCGACCGCGTGGAAGTGCTGCGCGGCCCGCAGTCCACGCTGTACGGGCGCAACGCCGAGGCCGGCGTGATCAACATCCACACCCGCCAGCCCGACAACACCTTGCGCGGCCAGGTCTCGGCCGAAATCGGCAGCCGCGACCTGCGTGTGATGCGCTTCGACTTAAGCGGACCCTTGGTCGAAGACAGGCTGTACGCGAGCGTCGCCGGCGCCTGGCGCAGCCAGAACGGCTTCATCGACAACACCTACACGGGCCAGCGCGAAGACGACCGTGAAGTGCGCAACGGCAAGATCGCGCTGCGCTGGACGCCGTCCGCGCGCACCGACGCCACGCTGCGCTACGCGCAAGTGGACTACCGCGACGGCGCGGCCCTGTGGGGGTCGCCTGATGCGCCGCGCGACACGGTGGCCTCGGGCACGCCCAGCTGGAACCGGTCCATCGGCCGCAGCGCATCGCTGGCCGTGAGGCATGATTTCGATGCCGGCTTGCGCCTGTCTTCGGTGACGGCGTGGAACGATTTCCGCGACCGGGTGCAGCAAGACACCGATTTCCAGCCCGCCGACCTGTTGCATATCCAGCGCGACCACCAGTTCAGCAACCTGTCGCAAGAGCTGCGGCTGGAAGGCGATTGGAACCGCGCGCATTGGCTCGTTGGCCTGTACGCGGACGGCGACGACCACGACCTGCGCAATACCCAGAAAATGCCGCGCGGCCTGGCGGAAAGCGTGGTCAAGCTGCGCGGCAATTCCACTGCCGCGTTCACCCACTGGACCGTGCCGCTGGCTGGGCGCTGGACGGTCGAGGCCGGCGCGCGCGTCGAACGCGACGAGATCCGCTTCCGCCCCGAAGGCGATACGCAGCGCCGCGCCGACTGGACCCGCGTGACGCCGCGCGTCGCGCTGCAATACGCGTTCGCGCCGCGCCAGCAGGCGTACCTATCCGTGTCGGACGGGTTCCGCGCGGGCGGCTTCAACGTCTTTTCGCCCGCCGCCAATTACGCCCCCTATCAACCCGAAACGCTGCGCGCCTACGAGATCGGCGCCAAGGGCTGGCTGCCCGGCAACCGCTTGCGCTATTCCAGCGCCGTCTACGTGATGACGGTCAAGAACATGCAAGTGCAGCAGATGCCCTTGCCCGGGCTGGTCTACGTGACCAACGCCGCGTCGGCCCGCTCCGTCGGCGCGGAATTCGAACTGGAATACCTGTTGGGCGACGGCTGGTCGGCGCAGGCCGGGCTGGGCCTGAACCGCACACGGTTCTCGCGCTTCATGGACGGCGCCGCGGACTATAGCGGCAACCAGAATCCCTTTGCGCCGCGCATCAACGGCTACGTCAGCGCGCGCTATGACGCGTCCGCCGGCTGGTATGCACAGGCGTCGCTGACCGGCACCGGCCGCGTCTATCTGGATGCCGCCAACCGCTATTCCCGCAACGGCTACGGCCTCATCAACCTGGCCGCCGGCGTCACCGTGCGCCAGGTCGAGATCACCGCCTACGTCAACAACCTGGCCAACCGCCGCTACGACGCGGTTGGCTATCAGAACGGCATCGTCACCGTCTACAGCCCGCCGCGCGAAGCCGGCTTGCGATTCACCTGGCGCATCTGACAAGGACCCTCTCTCATGCATACCGACCTTTCCCATCCCATGCAACGCTATTGGAACCTGGCCGCCGCCGCCATCCAGGCCGCGGCGCTGGACGCCGCGCTGGAACGCGGCGTGCTGGATCACCTGACCGAACCTGCCAGCGCCGCGGAGGTGGCCCAGGCCCTATCCCTGCGCCCTGAGCAGATGGCGCATCTGCTGGACATGCTGTGGAGCCTGGATCTGCTGCACCGCATTGACGGCGACCCGGTGCGTTACCGGTGCCAGCCCCTGGCGCAGGCGTATTTCTGCCAAGGCCAGCCGGGCTATTGCGCGGATGCCTGGCGCTACCGGCGCCGTTCGCTATCGCACTTCAGCGAACAATTGAACGAACTGCTGGACCTGGACAGCCCGCCGCCCGATCCCTACGTGCAAACCAACGCCACCGGCTGGGCCAACGCAGCACGCGTGCAGATCGGGCAGGAGCAACGCGCCATCGCCGTGGCGGCGGCGCGCGAGGCCATCGCCTGCGTCCCCGGCGCCGCCGACGCCCGCCGCATCCTGGACCTGGGAGGCGGCCCGGGGCTGATCGGCATCGCGCTGGTGCAAACCCGCCCCGACAGCACGGGCGTGGTGTTCGACTGGCCCGAGACCGCCGCGGTGGCGCACGAGAACATCGCGCAGGCCGGCTTGGCCGGCCGCATGACCGTGATCGGTGGCGACCTGGCGGTGGACCCCATCGGCCAGGGATACGACCTGATCTGGTGCTCGTCGGTCCTGCATTTCCTGCCGGACCCGGCCGCGACGCTGCGCAAGATGCATGACGCGCTGGCGCCGGGCGGGCAACTGGTGATGGCGCACGCCGAGATCCCCGCCGACGCCCGCGCCGCCGCCCGCTTGCTGCCGTACTACCTGCCGATGCTGCTGCTGGGCCGCCGCGTGACCCGTGCGGGCGAACTGGGCCGGATGCTGCAAGACAGCGGCTACCAGGACGTGCGCGGCTTTGACGCCGACCGCTTTCCGATGGCGCCCGTGCATGTGTTGACGGCCCGCAGGGCTGCGGCATGAGCCCCGGCGTTCGCAACGGCCTGCGGCAGGCGCTGTTCGGCTGGCTGAACCTGGCGTTGACGGCGCCTGGCGTCTACTTGTGGCTGGGCCTGCCGCTGGTGCTGCGCCAGCACGGCTGGTCGGGCATCGCCATCGGCTTGTTCCAGCTGGCCAGCCTGCCCACCGTCTTCAAATTCCTGTTCGCCCTGCCTCTGGATCGCCCCGGAAGGCGGCGCGGCAGCTATCGCGTCTGGGCGGTCGCCCTGTTGGCGGCCTATGCGGCGGCGCTGTGCGCGTTGGGGTGGCGCGACTTGCTGGACGACGCGCGCGTGCTGTTCGCCTTGGCCACCGCTGCAGCCCTGGCCGGTACGTGGGCCGACGTGCCGGTCAACGCGCTGGCGATCCGCGTCCTGCCCGCGTCCAGCCGCGCCTGGGCAGGCGGCATCCGGTCCATGGCCCTGTGCCTGGGCGCCATCGCCGGCGGCGGCCTGATGCTGGTCGCCCAGGCCCGCTGGGGCTGGCAGGCGCCCTTTGCCATCATGGCCGGCGCGCTGGCGCTGGGCGCGGCGCTGACGGCATTCGTGAAAGAGGACGGCGAGCCCGAGGCGTCTCCCGCCGCCGGCAATGAGCGCCTTGCCCTCGCTCCCATCACTGCCTACTTCCGCCTGGACAGCACCCGCCGCTGGCTGCCCTTGCTGGCACTGTTGTTCCCCTTCATCGGATCCGGCTGGTTCTATCTGAAGCCCCTGCTGCTGGATCAGGGGCTGGCGCCCGAGCGCGTGGCCTGGCTGGTGGGCGTGGCGGGCGGCGCCGTCGGCGCGGTAGCCAGCGCCTTGTCCGCGCGCGGCAGCAAACGCTTGCGCCCCGCCGTGACGGTGCCGTGGCATGCGGCGGCCGGCTGCGGCGCCCTGCTGGCGCTCGCCGCCGCCATCTGGCTGCAGGCCCCGCCGCCGGTGCTGATCGCTTGCGCCATGGGCATCGCCGCCGCGATGGGCGCCACCGCGGCGCTGGCGTTCAGCCTGATGATGTCGCACGCCCGCCCCGGCTTGCAGGCGCTGGACTACGGCATCCAGTCCAGCGTGTTCTCGCTGACCCGCATCCTGGCGCCGCTGGCGGCCGGCGTGCTGATGGATGCCGCGGGTCAGGCGTGGATGGTGACTGTGCTGGGGGTTGCGGCCGCGGGCGTGTGGGTGCTGGCGTTGCGCACGGCGCGGACGTTGCGCTTGTAGCAGTG